>JBDIAL010000034.1:0-24086 GCA_039812405.1 Nostocoides sp. | reverse complement strand
GCGCCCGTCTCCTCGCGGGGGATCGTCGTGCCCGGGACCGGAGCAGGGTCCGCGTCCTCCGCCGGAGGTGCGGGCGCCGTCCCCGGCTCCGGGCCGGTCGGGAGCACGTCGATCCAGCACACCGGCCGCGACTACACCGCCTCGACACTCGCCCGTGACGCACGCGGACTCGGCGACGACATCGCGCCGCTCGCGCCGCTCGCCGCGGAGTCACCGGCCGTCGGCCCGCTCGGCACGGTGACGGGTGCGCGGGACTGCGCCGCCGCACTCGGGATCCCGGCAGACGCCGGCCTCGTCGTCGACCTGGCCCGCTTCGAGGGCCGGCCGGCCGCCGTCCTGGTCGCCACCACGCCGGACCACACGGTCGCGTATGCCGTGACCCGCACCTGCGCGACCGGCGCACCCGGCCGGCTCGCCGGGCCGGTGACCGTGGGCTGACGGCCCTGCGGAACAAGCAGGCCCTAGGATCGGTTGACGCCCCCGGGACACCGCATATGGCGGTGGACCCGCTCGCCAACCACAAGGGATCGTGCCCCGTGACCACTTCCTCGCCCCACGGCGACCTCCGTGACGTCATCATCATCGGCTCGGGACCGGCCGGCTACACCGCCGCCGTCTACGCCGCGCGGGCGGACCTGCGGCCCCTCGTCTTCGAGGGCGCGGTGACCGCGGGCGGGGCGCTCATGAACACGACCGAGGTGGAGAACTTCCCCGGCTTCGAGCACGGCATCCAAGGGCCCGACCTCATGTTCGCCATGCGCGGGCAGGCGGAGCGCTTCGGGGCCGACATCCGCACCGACGACGTCACCGCGGTGTCCCTCGAGGGGCCGGTCAAGACGGTGACCGACGGCGAGGGCACGACCCATGCCGCCCGGTCGGTCATCCTCGCGATGGGCTCGGCCTACCGCGAGCTCGGCCTGCCCGACGAGAAGCGGCTCAGCGGTCACGGAGTCTCGTGGTGCGCGACGTGTGACGGCTTCTTCTTCCGCGACCAGGACATCGCCGTCGTCGGCGGGGGCGACTCGGCGATCGAGGAGGCGACCTTCCTCACCAAGTTCGCCCGGTCGGTGACGATCGTCCACCGCCGCGACACGCTGCGTGCCTCCAAGATCATGGCCGCCCGTGCCGAGAGCAACGACCGGATCCGGTTCGCGTGGAACAGCGAGGTCGCCGCCCTCCACGGTGAGGAGAAGCTCACCGGGGTGACGCTGCGCGACACGGTGACGGGCGAGACCCGTGACCTCGCGGTGACCGGCCTGTTCGTCGCCATCGGCCACGAGCCCCGCAACGAGCTGGTCCGGGATGTCGTCGACCTCGACGCGGCGGGATACGTCCTCGTCGAGGGCCGCTCGACCCGCACCAACCTCGAGGGCGTGTTCGCCGCGGGCGACCTCGTCGACCACACCTACCGACAGGCGATCACCGCCGCCGGCTCCGGCTGCGCGGCCGCCCTCGACGCCGAGCGGTTCCTCGCGGCGCTGGAGCAGGACCGGCTGGAGCTCGACGGGGCGGAACGGGACGGGGCGGAACGCGACCTCGAGGTCGAGGCTGTCGGTGCCGCGTCCGACAATGGGTGACGTCGCCGACCCGTGCATCCCGTTCGACCGGCACCGGCCCGGGCCGGCTGATCCCCGGCGAACCACCGTCCGACCCGCACCACCCGATTGGAGATCCCATGGCTGAGACGAGCACCACCACCGCCACGACGGACGCGACGTTCGAGCAGGACGTCCTGAAGAGCGACAAGCCGGTCCTCGTGGACTTCTGGGCCGTCTGGTGCGGCCCGTGCCGCGCCGTCGGCCCGATCGTCGACGAGATCGCGACGCAGTACGCCGACCGGCTCAAGGTCGTCAAGCTCAACACCGACGAGAACCCCGCCGTCAGCGCCCGTTACGGCATCACGAGCATCCCGAGCCTCTACGTGTTCCAGAACGGCGAGGTCGTCAAGACGATCGTCGGCGCCCGGCCCAAGCCGGTTCTCGTGCGCGAGCTCGCCGACTTCATCGGCTGACCCGCTCGCCCGTCTCCTGCCTCGATCCCGCGCCGGGTCGAGGTGGTCACGCCCCCCGACCCGGACGTCCGTATGCCTCGACTCGTGAGGACGGCTCGGCTCGTCGTGCTCAGGGGCCGTGCGGCACGGACGGGTTCCTCAGGGTTGGTAACTATACGAATATCGCTGTGGCACAGTGATATTCGTATAGTTCCGTCAGCCTGGAGCACCTGACCGTTCGGGTCGGCAGCCTCCCTGGGGTGACCGGGTCGGAGGACCTCAGATCGGCCGCGAAACCGGGCCCTCGCCGTCGGTGCGCTCCTCGAGGTCGGCACCCGCCGCGCGACCGGGGCTCTCGGAGTCGCCCGGTCCCGGGTCGAGGGCTCCCGGGGCCGGTGTTCCGAGGTCGAGGGTGTCGAGGATGCGGTGCAGATCCTCCACCGAGGCGAACTCGACGGTGAGGCGACCCTTGCGCTGCCCCAGCGCGATGGCGACCCGGGTGTCGAGCCGGTCCGACAGCTGGGCCGCGAGGTCGTCCAGCTGCGGGTGCCGGGTGCCGGCCCGCGGCCGGCGTCGGGCCGGCTGCTCCTCCTCGCCCCCGAGGGCCACGACCTCCTCGACGCTGCGGACGGAGAGGCCCTCGGCCACGATCCGCTGCGCCAGCCGCTCCATCGCCGCGGCGTCCGGAAGACCGAGCAGCGCCCGCGCGTGCCCCGCGGACAGCACCCCCGCCGCGACCCGCCGGGCCACGAGGGGTGGCAGGCGCAGCAGTCGCAGGGTGTTGGACACCTGGGGCCGGGACCGGCCGAGTCGGCTCGCGAGCTCCTCCTGGGTGCAGCCGAAGTCGTCGAGGAGCTGCTGATAGGCGGCGGCCTCCTCGAGCGGGTTGAGCTGGGCCCGGTGCAGGTTCTCCAGGAGGGCGTCGCGAAGCAGGTCGTCATCGTGGGTGTCCTTGACGATGGCCGGGACCGTGGCGAGTCCGGCCGCCTCGGAGGCCCGCCAGCGCCGCTCACCCATGACGAGCTCGTATGCCGGCTGCTCGCCGGCCCCGGCGACCCTCCGGACGACGACGGGCTGGAGGACACCGATCTCCCGCACCGAGTGGACCAGCTCGGCCATGTCGTCCTCGTCGAACACTGTGCGCGGCTGGCGCGGGTTCGGGCGGATCGCCCCGACCGGCAGCTCGGCGAACGTCGCGCCGGGCACCGGTGCCAGTCCCTGCGGGTCGTCGGGGACCGAGTCGACCGTCGAGGGCTCACCGGGCGCACGGGAGTCGTCCCGCTCGGAGGACTCGTGGGCCCCGTGAGCGGCGACGGCGGACCAGGCCGCCTCCTCGGAGGAGCCCTCCCCCGCCGTCACCCCGCCCGGCTCCGAGGCCGGAGGGAGGCGATCCGCGGGGTCACCTCCGGAGGGGTCAGCCTCCCGAGCCACCGGGACGCCGCCGGGCCCGTCCGGGCCCGTGGGGTCGACGACATCGGTCCCGGTCGTCGACGTCGTCCCCCCTGCACCGGGGAAGAACACGTCGACCGGACGGGTCCCCCCGGCCGGTGACTGGGGGATGAGCGCTCCGAGACCGCGTCCCAGGGCTCGTCGCTTGTCGCTCATGTCGTGTCGCTCTCGTTCTCGTGCGGTCGCTTCATCGGGTGTCCGTCACCACCGGTCCGGGCCGGAGTCGCCGTCCGCGGCCCCGCGCTGTGCCAGCTCGCTCGCCGCCTCGAGATAGGACAGGGCGCCACTGCTCGACGGGTCGTAGGTGATCACGGTCTGACCGTGGCTCGGTGCCTCGGAGATCCGCACCGAGCGGGGGACCGTCGTCCGCAGCGTCTGCTCCGCGAAGTGCGTCCGCACCTCCTCGGCGACCTGGGCCGACAACCGGGTCCGCCCGTCATACATCGTGAGCAGGATCGTCGAGACATGGAGGTCGGGGTTGAGGTGGGTCTTGATGAGCTCGATGTTCTTCAGCAGCTGACTGAGGCCCTCCAGCGCGTAGTACTCGCACTGGATGGGGATGAACACCTCGGTCGCGGCGACGAAGGCGTTGACGGTGAGCAGACCCAGGCTCGGCGGACAGTCGATGAGGACGTAGTCGATGCGCTCGTCCCCGTCGAGCGCCCGCAGGTGGGCGGTGATGGCCCGGACCAGTCGCATCTCCCGCGCCACGAGAGGGACGAGCTCGATCTCCGCACCGGCCAGGTCGATCGTCGCGGGAGCACAGAGCAGCGTCGGGAGGTCGGGACACTCCTGGATGACGTCGGCCAGCGGCGTGCCGTCGATGAGCACGTCATAGACGGACGACACCTCGGCATGGTGGTCGATGCCGAGAGCCGTGCTCGCGTTGCCCTGTGGGTCGAGGTCGATGACAAGGACCCGGAGGCCGGCCTGGGCGAGACCGGCCGCGATGTTCACGGCCGTCGTCGTCTTGCCGACCCCACCCTTCTGATTGGCCACCGTGAGGATCCGGGTGGCCGAGGGTCGCGGAAAGGGTGCTCGCGACAGGACGCTGCGGCGACGGGCGTTCTCGACGATGCCGTCCGCGACCGGCGTGCTGAGCTCCTCCAGGGCGCCGGGATCCTCAGGAACGTCAGAGTCCTCCGGCCCGTCCTCTCCGACATC
This sequence comes from Nostocoides sp., assembly GCA_039812405.1. GTDB lineage: Bacteria > Actinomycetota > Actinomycetes > Actinomycetales > Dermatophilaceae > Nostocoides. Next base: position 19,483 of record JBDIAL010000034.1, on the reverse strand, counting down.
GGACGGCGATGTTTCACGTGAAACATCGACCTGAGACTCCGATGAGGATGTTTCACGTGAAACATCGTCGTCGGCACCCGATACAGGTGTCTCACGTGAGACATCCAGGTCGTCCCGCGGCCACCCGAGCGGCGATGTCGGGCGACCCGGACGCGCGGGGAACCCGAGACCCTGGGCGACGACCCGGGAGTCGACGACGACATCGGTCACGGGCACGGCGTCTCCTCCGGCGATTGACGAACGACAGGTCAGGGTGGGCCGAGCCATCCATGCGCGGAGGGGGCCGTCCACCAAACCTACCGGGGCGCTCGCTCGGACCCAAGCACGGGGGCTACCGTGTGAGGGGAACACGACACGCACGACACCCTGAGTGCGACACGTCGTCCCGGCCCGTCGGTCGAGGTGACGGTCGGGGGGGATACCAGGTCTGCCGCCTGTCCTGTGGACAACTTACCCGATTCCCGCATACGTCCTGTGGATGACGGTGTGGACAGTGTCCCGACCCCTACGGCGCGGGGAAGGAGACGGGGCCCACTCCCGTCAGCGGCGCACGAGGTCGACGGTCACCGTCGGCGGGTCGAGCAGCCCCACCCCATGACGCTGGACCGTCGCCGAGACGAGGCCGAGTCGTCGCAACGCGCGATGGTGCGTCTCCAGCTCCTCGGCAGCATGCGATCCCTTCATCGCGACGAGCGTGCCGTGGGGGTCGAGGAGGGGGAAGGTCCACCGAGCCAGTCGGTCGAGGGCGGCCACGGCCCGAGCCGTGGCGAACGGGGCCCGGAGTCGTCCCTTGAGCTCCTCGGCTCGACCACGGACGACCCGGGCGCCGTCCACCCCGAGCTCGGCGATGGTCGACTCAAGCCAGGTGGTCCGCCGCAGCATCGGTTCGACGAGGACGACCTCGAGATCCGGGCGGACGATGGCGAGCGCCAGGCCGGGCAGGCCCGCCCCCGAGCCGATGTCGAGGACCGTCACCCCCGGGGGAAAGGCGTCCGCGATGACCGCGCAGTTGAGCAGGTGCCGGTCCCAGAGCCGGGGCACCTCACGGGGACCGATGAGTCCGTGCTCCACCCCGGTGTCCGCAAGCAGCCGACCGAACCGCTCCATGACGGGAAGCCGCTCGCCACAGATCGGCCGGGCGACCGGTGGAGGCGGGGGAAGAGGAGGTTTCACGTGAAACATCGGCCGATGAGCACCGATCCGAGGGAGGGTCGAGTGACCTCAGACCGGGTGGACGACGACGTACCGTCGCGGCTCGGCTCCGTCGGACTCCGACCGAAGTCCGGCTGCGAGCACCTCGTCATGGACGATCTTCCGCTCGAAGGGCGTCATCGGCTCGAGTGCCTGCTTGGTCCCCGTCTCCTTGACGGCCGCGATGGCCACGCGCGCCACCTCGACGAGCGCCGACCGGCGGTCCGACCGGTGGCCGGCGATGTCGAGGATGAGGCGCGACCGCTCACCGGTGTTCGAGTACACCGCGAGCCGAGTCAGCTCCTGGAGTGCGTCGAGGACGACGCCGTCCGAGCCGACCAGCCGTCGGGGAACCCGGCCCTCATCCGAGTCGACGATCGAGACGGCCGCCCGATCCCCGTCGATGTCGACGTCGATGTCCCCGTCGAGGTCGCAGATGTCGAGCAGGGTCTCGAGGAAGTCCGCGGCGATCTCACCCTCCCGCTCCAGCTGCTCGCGGGTGGGGGTGCGCCGCCCCCGGACCCCCCGGACGGATCCCCCGGAGTCGGCCTCGTCCTCGGAATCGTCGACGGGGTGGGCGACGGGGTCGGCGGCGAAGGCCTCCGGTCCGGCGGGATCCGGGTCCGCGGCCTCGACGGTCTCGACGAGGACAGCGGGGTCGGCGGGCGCAGGGACGCCCACGACCTCGACGACGTCGACGTCACCACCTCCCTCCACCGGATCGACCAGGTCGGTCGACGTCAGGTCGTCGTGCGTGATCTCACTCATGGCTGCTCCTTGGGAAAGGGCCACACCGGCCCGGTGGGAGTGGTCTGTGCGCGTCGTGCGGCGGTGCCGGACCCGAGGTCAGCGGCGTCCCGCCCCCGACGTGCCGGGATTCTGGGGGCCCTTCTTGCGGCGCTTGGTCGAGCCGTTCACTCCGGCCGAGCCGCCTGTGGCGCCCGAGGACCCCGTGGCGCCCGGGCTCCCGGATCCGCTCCGGGCCCCCGGGTCGTGGGTGGATCCGTTGGGCGAAGGCTTCGGCGTGGACGTCGGCGCCGACGTCCCGGCATCCCCGTCAGCGGAGGTCCGGGGGGCCGACGAGGCGGCTCCCCCCGAACCGGACGGAGCACCGGAGCCGGACGAGGCGGCAGGGGCGGATGATCCGCCCTTGGCCCGCTTCTTGCTCTTGGGCTGCTGCCGCTGCCCGGACACCTTGCCCGGGCCGGCACCGTCGCCCTCGGCGGTCGCGCCGGCCGCCGGGGCTCCGCCGAGGCCCTTCACCGTGACCTCCTTCACCGACTTGCCCTTGCGCTCGCGCCGCTCCCGCATCGCGCGGTCGGCCGGGGAGCCCGGCGCGGGCATCCGGCGGATGACGTAGAACTGCTGGCACATCGACCAGACGTTCGTGACACACCAGTAGATGAGGACGCCGATGGGGAAGTTGATGCCGGAGATCGCGAAGAACGCCGGCATGATGTAGAGCAGCATCTTCTGCTGCTTGGCGAAGGGGTTGTCGAGCGCCGAGGCCGGCATGTTCTTCGTCATGAGCTGACGCTGGGTCGTGAAGGTCGACACCGACATCAGGACGATAAGGACAATCGTGACGATCTTGGTGCTCGTCGTCTCCGCTCCGACGAACTTGTCCGAGAGCTGAGCCCCGAAGATGGAGGCGGACTCCGCCTGGTGGGCCACCTGCTGGGTGATCGGGCCGATCGGCGCCTTCGCGCCCGAGGAGATGTCCGAGAGGCCGTGGAGCACCCGGAACAGACCGAAGAAGAACGGCGACTGGACGAGGATCGGCAGACACGAGCTGAACGGGTTGGTCCCCGTCCGCTTGTAGACCTCCATCGTCTCCTGGGTCAGCGCCTGGCGGGAGTCCGGGTCGGTCTTGCCCTTGTACTTCTTCTGGATCTTCTGCAGCTCCGGCTGGATGAGCTGCATCCGGCGCGAGGCGTGGATCTGCTTGACGAAGAGCGGGATCATCGCCGCCCGCATGACGACGACGAGGCCGACGATCGACAGCGCCCACGTCCAGCCGCCCGCGGGGTTCATCCCGATGGCGGCGAACAGCTGATGCCAGCCGTACATGATCCACGCGACGATCCACTCGATCGGGTGGAGGATCGTATTGATCAGGTTGCCCATGCTGTCCTGTCCGTCGGGGCGACCGGTCGGCCGCCGCTACTGCCCGTTGCCGGGCGGGTCATGATCGTGGGTGCCGGGCTAGTCCCCGGGCGCGGGTGGCACGTGGTCGACCCCTCCGGGTGACCAGGGATGGCATCGGATCAACCGACGAGCGGCGAGCCAGGTTCCCTTGACCAGCCCGAACCGCTCGAGGGCCGTCGCGGCGTAGGCCGAGCAGGAGGGGTAGTAGCGGCAGGTCGCAGGCCGCATCGGGGAGACGATGTTCTGGTAGAGCCGGATCGCCGTGACGAGCGGCAGGACGAGCAGCCGCCGGGTGCCGGGATGGGCCGAGGCGGTCATCGCCGGACCCGGCCGATCGCCGCGGGGAGGAGCCGGTCGAGATCCTGCCCCAGCGCCGCGCTCGAGGCCGCTGCCGCTGACGGGTTCGCCCGGACCACGAGGTCGTGACCTGCGGGTATGCCGTGCAGACGGGTCGCGACCTGGGCCCGCAGCCGTCGCTTCACGCGGTTGCGGACGACCGCGATCCCGACCTTCCTGGAGACGACGAAACCGACCCGGGGCGGCTCTCCCGCCCGCGCGTCGGTCCGGTTGGCATGCACCACGATGAGGTGCGAGGCCGCTCGAGCCCCACCCTTCCCCCGCATGACCGCCGCGAAGTCGGCTCGCTCCCGCAGTCGGTTCCGCGCCGGCAGCACGCGGGGCTCAGGCGGACAGCTCGGCGCGACCCTTGCGGCGACGGTTGGCGATGATGGCCCGGCCGGCCCGGGTGCGCATCCGCAGGCGGAAGCCGTGGGTCTTGGCGCGGTGGCGGTTGTTGGGCTGGAACGTACGCTTGCTCACGGTCGTCTCTCGTCCGGTGTGGGGCGGCGCACCGTGCGGTGCGCCTGGTGGCTCTGGTGGGCGGGGCCGACTCGCCGGCCGGCCGCAGTCGGAAGCCCAGCGGATGCCGTTGTCCCCCGCGCGGAGGCACCGGCATACGCATAGGCATGCGAAAACGGCCGAGACGTGAGCAGGGCCAGGTCCCACGGTACGGGAGCCGGGTGAGCACGGTCAAACCAGCGCCCCGGCCCCCGGTGTGCGGCCCGGATGATGCCAGCGACCCGGCGCGACACGCCGACGACACGCCGACGGCACCGCGGAAATCTCGACAGGCGGGCCGACCGACCTCCCTCCCGAGTTGCTAGCCACGGTCCGGCGTTGTTAGCGTCGCCTCCCACGCCCCCTGCTCACGTCGCCGTCGCCAGCGGCCTGCGCTGCGACGTGTCCACCTTTCTCCACAGTCTGTGGACAAAGGTGTGGATCCAGAGTATGCAGGGCACCTGGGGGAGTGCCGCACACAGGGTGTATGCGACGAGGATGTGGGAGGCCACGAGGTGCCGGTGGGCGAGATGGACTACTCCCGGGTGTGGCAGACCGCGCTCGACGAGCTCGACGCCGACGGGCTGCCCATCCAGCAGCGGGCCTTCCTCAGCCTCGCCCGGTTCGTCGGGCTCCTCGACGACACCGCCCTCATCGCGGTGCCCAACGACTACACGAAGGACTTCGTCGAGACCCGGGTCCGCCAGCAGCTGACCCGGACCCTCTCCTACCACGCGGGGCGCGACCTGCGCCTCGCCGTCACCGTCGACCCCGGTCTCTCCACGCCCGACGACGACGGCCCGACGACCGGGGCCGAGCCCGAGAGCCGGACCCGCCCGGTCACCGGGCGCGAGGTGGCCGGCGACTCCATCGAGGAGGAGGACGAGGAGCCGCGCGACATCACCGACACCCAGGCTCCGGACACCTTCCTCGCCCAGCGCCTGGCCCGCGGGCAGCGTTCGGTCCCCGAGCTCATCGAGAACACCCGGCTCAACCCGAAGTACACCTTCGACACCTTCGTCATCGGGGCGAGCAACCGCTTCGCCCACGCCGCGGCCGTCGCCGTCGCCGAGGCGCCGGCCAAGGCATACAACCCGCTCTTCGTCTACGGGGACTCCGGGCTCGGCAAGACCCATCTCCTGCACGCCATCGGCCACTATGCGCGCAACCTCTATCCGACCGTCCGGGTCCGCTACGTGAACTCCGAGGAGTTCACGAACGACTTCATCAACAGCATCCGCGACGACAAGGCGGCCAACTTCCAGAGCCGCTACCGCGACGTCGACGTCCTCCTCATCGACGACATCCAGTTCCTCCAGGGCAAGGTGCAGACCCAGGAGGAGTTCTTCCACACCTTCAACACCCTCCACAACGCCAACAAGCAGGTCGTCATCACGAGCGACGTGCCGCCCAAGCTCCTCTCCGGGTTCGAGGAGCGGATGCGCAGCCGGTTCGAGTGGGGCCTGCTCACCGACGTCCAGCCCCCCGACCTCGAGACCCGGATCGCCATCCTGCGCAAGAAGGCGATCCAGGAGCGCCTCTCGGTGCCCGACGACGTCCTCGAGTTCATCGCGAGCCGCATCTCGACCAACATCCGCGAGCTCGAGGGGGCCCTCATCCGGGTCACCGCCTTCGCGAGCCTCAACCGGCAGCCCGTCGACATGGGCCTGGCCGTCATCGTCCTCAAGGACCTCATCCCGAGCGATGGGGCCAACCAGATCACGAGCGCGACGATCATGGCCCAGACCGCGACGTACTTCGGGCTCACCGTCGAGGACCTCCAGGGCGCCTCCCGGTCGCGGGTTCTCGTCACGGCCCGGCAGATCGCGATGTACCTGTGCCGCGAGCTGACCGACCTCTCGCTGCCCAAGATCGGCCAGCAGTTCGGCGGACGCGACCACACGACCGTCATGCACGCGGACAAGAAGATCCGCCAGCTCATGGCCGAGCGCCGCGCGATCTACAACCAGGTCACCGAGCTGACCAACCGGATCAAGCAGCAGAGCCGCTAGCCCACGTCGTTCCCGGTCGGGTGACCGGTGGCCGCGTGGGGATGGGACCTGACAGCCGGACCGGCAATCGGTCACCCGGCCTGCGTTCCGGGTATGCCGTCGAGCACGGATCATGGTCCGGCGCCCAGCCGTCGGCGCCCATTGCCGGTCGGTGTGCAGAAGGTCCGGTGGATCCCTCGACGCGAGCGATCCACACGTTGTCCACACCCTGTGTGTTCGTCGACACCTGTTCGTGACGGACCCGATGCCTGTCAGCCACCTGACGGACACCCGATGGGGCCGGTTGTCCACAGGATGGGGATGGATTGTGGACCTATCGTCCGACGAGTCGGACGAACCGGATGCCGGTTACCCCCAGGTCCTGTGGACAGCTGTGGACAACCGGACCGTGGCGGTGGACCCGCCGGACCACCGCTGTGCACGCCGTGGGGACGGCCCACGTCGTCCACGGCGACCCCCTCGCCGTCCCCCGCCGGGCCCACCGCCGGTCCACACCCCCACGCGGTCGCTGACCTGCGCCGACACCTGTTCTCCACACGATCCACACCGCCGAAGACCACGACGAGACCTCCATGGATCAGGGTCCACCCCGATGACTGCCCGGATGCCGGCCCGCGCGGCAGCCCCGGACGATCGCACCCCGGACCCCGGGGGGTTCGGGTTCACGCAAGACGCCGCATACGGATAGGGTCGGATCCCCCGGCGTCCGGGCCCCGAGCCCGGTCGACGACCACCGATGTCCGACGAGGTTGCAGTGCCGTCCCCCGACGGGACGGGAAGGGCAGGTATGCCGTGAAGTTCAGGGTCGAGCGCGACGTCCTCGCCGACGCCGTCACCTGGGTGGCCCGCGGGCTCCCGGCGCGGCCGCCGGTGCCCGTCCTCGCCGGGGTGCTCATCGACGCCGACCCGGAGGGAACGCTCACCCTGTCGGCCTTCGACTACGAGGTCTCGGCCCGGATCACCGTCCCGGCCGAGGTCGCCGAGGGCGGCACGGCTCTCGTCCTCGGACGGCTGCTCGCCGACATCTCCCGCAACCTGCCGGCCCGGCCCATCGACGTCGTGACGGAGGGCAACAAGCTCCAGGTCACCTGTGGATCCTCGCGGTTCAGCCTCCTGAAGATGCCCGCGGAGGAGTACCCCACGCTCCCGACCGCCCCCGCCCCGAGCGGCACCGTCGCCGGCGACACCTTCACCCAGGCGGTCGCCCAGGTCTCCGTCGCCGCCGACCGCGGCGACACCCTGCCCATCCTCACCGGGGTCCGCGTCGAGATCTCCGGGGAGCGGATGACCCTGCTCGCCACCGATCGCTACCGGCTCGCCATGCGCGAGCTGACGTGGAGCCCGACCGACGGCGACGCAAGCCACGTCGCGCTCATCCCGGCCCGGACGCTGTCCGAGACGGCCCGCTCCCTCGGCGCGGCCGGGTCCGTCGAGCTCTCCCTCGGCGGTGCCGCCGGCGGCGACGGGCTCGTCGGCTTCGAGGCGGGGTCGCGGCGCACGACGAGCCGGCTCCTCGACGGGGAGTACCCCAAGGTGTCGAGCATCTTCCCCACCTCGAGCGACACCGACGCCGTCGTCGCGACGGCCGACCTCACCGAGGCCGTCAAGCGGGTCGCCCTCGTCGCCGAGCGCAACACGCCGGTGCGGCTCACCTTCGAGGAGGGCCAGGTCGCCATCGAGGCCGGCACCGGCGACGACGCCCAGGCCTCCGAGGCGGTCGAGGCGGAGCTCACCGGCCCGGGCCTCGAGATCGCCTTCAACCCGGGCTTCCTCCTCGACGGGCTCGGCGCGGTCGGCACGGCATACACCCGGTTCTCCTTCACCCAGCCCTCCCGGCCCGCCGTCCTCACCGGGCAGGCCGAGCCGGACGGGGAGAGCGACGGGACCTACCGCTACGTCCTCATGCCCGTTCGTTTCGCCAACTGACGCCGTCGGGGGAATACTCTCGACCCACAGCACGCACCTCAGCTCCCCGCAGGTCACTCGACAGGAAGGCACGCGCATGCAGCTCGGTCTGATCGGTCTCGGCAAGATGGGCGGAAACATGCGCGAGCGGATCCGCCGCGCCGGCCACGACGTCATCGGGTACGACATCAACCCCGACGTCTCCGACGCCGCGAGCCTGGAGGACCTCGTCGCGCGGCTCGAGGCACCCCGCGTCGTGTGGACGATGGTCGCCGCGGGGGAGATCACCCGGCGGACGGTGGCCGAGCTCGCCGACCTCCTCTCGCCCGGCGACCTCGTCGTCGACGGTGGCAACAGCCGCTTCACCGACGACTTCGAGAACGAGAAGCTGCTCGCCACCAAGGGCATCGGCTACGTCGACTGCGGCGTCTCCGGGGGGATCTGGGGCCTGGAGAACGGCTACGGCCTCATGGTCGGCGGCGAGGAGGACGCCATCGCCCGGGCCATGCCGATCTTCGACGCGCTGCGTCCCGAGGGTCCCCGGGACGAGGGGTTCGTCCACGCCGGGTCGGTCGGAGCCGGGCACTACACGAAGATGGTCCACAACGGCATCGAGTACGGCCTCATGGCCGCCTATGCCGAGGGCTACGAGCTGCTCGAGCGCAAGGACATCGTCAAGAACGTCCCCGGTGCCTTCAAGGCGTGGAGCCGCGGCACCGTCGTCCGCTCCTGGCTGCTCGACCTCATGGTCGACGCGCTCGCGAAGAACCCCACGCTCGAGGGCGTCTCGGACTACACCGTCGACTCCGGCGAGGGCAAGTGGACCGTCGAGGAGGCCATCGCGCTCGACGTGCCGATGCCGGTGATCTCCGCCTCCCTCTTCGCCCGGTTCGCCTCGCGTCAGCAGATCTCGCCGACGATGCAGGCGGTCGCCGCGCTCCGGGGCGAGTTCGGCGGTCACCAGGTCATGACGATCGCCGAGGGCGACGCCCTGCGCGCGGAGAACGAGGCGAAGAAGGCCGAGGGCTGACCTGCACGTCCGTCACCTCACGGTCTCCGACTTCCGGTCTTATGCGAGTGCCGATCTCCCCCTGAGCCCCGGGGTCACGACGCTCGTCGGGCTCAACGGCCAGGGCAAGACGAACCTGGTCGAGGCGATCGGCTACCTCGCGACGCTGGGCAGCCACCGGGTGGCGACGGACGCCCCGCTCGTCCGGTTCGGCGCCGAGCGGGCCGTCATCCGGGGGGCGGTCGTCCGGCACGGTCGCGAGACGCTCGTCGAGCTGGAGATCACCCCCGGCCGCTCGAACCGGGCCCGGCTCGGCGGATCGCCCGTCCCGCGCCAGCGCGACGTCCTCGGCACGCTGCGCACCGTCCTGTTCGCCCCGGAGGACCTGGCTCTCGTCAAGGGCGACCCGGGCGAGCGCCGCCGGTTCCTCGACGACCTGCTCGTCGCGCGCCAGCCCCGGTGGGCCGGCGTCCGCGCCGACTACGACCGCGTCCTCAAGCAGCGCGGCGCGCTCCTGAAGTCCGCCGCCCCCGTCCTGGCCCGGGCCGGTCGCCGCGGCCGTCGCTCGGCGAGCGTCGCCGAGGGGGAGTCGCCCGACGCCGCGCGGGAGGAGGCGCTGCACACCCTCGGCATCTGGGACGACCGGCTCGCCGACCTCGGATCCTCTCTCCTCTATGCCCGGCTCCGGTTGCTGCGGGACCTGCGGCCGCACCTCGCGACGGCATACGAGCAGGTCAGCGCGGGAGGATCGGCTGCGGCGGCGACCTACCGCTCGTCGCTGCGCGAGGCGGTGGCGGCGCGGATCGCCGACGGGGAGGTGCCGGAGGTCCCGGAGCTGCGCGCGGAGCTGCTCGCCTCGCTCGCCGAGGTCCGCGGCACCGAGATCGAGCGGGGGACCAACCTCGTCGGGCCGCACCGCGACGACGTGATGCTCCGGCTCGGCGAGCTGCCGGCCAAGGGGTATGCCAGCCACGGGGAGAGCTGGAGCCTCGCCCTCGGCCTGCGCCTGGCGGCATACCGCCTCCTCGCCCACGACCTCGACGACGACCCGGTCCTCGTCCTCGACGACGTCTTCGCCGAGCTGGACGCCGGCCGCCGCGAGCGGCTCGCCGACCTCGTCGCCGACTGCGAGCAGGTGCTCATCACCGCGGCCGTCCCGGCCGACGTCCCCGAGCGGCTGCGCGGCCGCACGTTCGAGGTCACCCTCGGCGCGGTGACCCCGCCGCGCGGCTGACGCGACTGGCGCAGCAACGCCCCATGCCACGTCCGCGGGCGTGCCCCGCGTGCCGGCGCCCCGCCTCCGTGCCCCGGAGGGCACCCCGTCGGGGTCAGAGGCTCGCGGGCCTGCCCGAGGAGTAGAGCCAGGTGTGGAAGAACCCCTCGAGGTTGCGGCCGGTGAGCCGCTCGGTGAAGGCGATGAAGTCGGCCGTGTCGGCGTTGCCGTGGCGGTGCGACGTCGGCCAGGCACGCAGCAGTCGGAAGAAGTCCGTGTCGCCGATCTTCAGGCGCAGCGCCTGGAGGGTCAGCGCACCGCGGGTGTAGACGAGGTCGTCGAAGATGTGGTCGCGCCCCGGATCGGCGACGTGCCCCGACCAGTCGTGCTCGTCGGCATACGCCTGCTTGGCCGTCGTCTCGACCGGGATGCCGTGGAACCGCTCCTGCCAGAGCCACTCGGAGTACGTCGCGAACCCCTCGTTGAGCCAGATGTCGGCCCACGTCCTCGGCGTGACCGAGTCGCCGAACCACTGGTGGCCCAGCTCGTGCGCGAGCAGGTCGCCGTCGACACGCGAGGTCGGCTGGTCGTAGAACGGGCGCCCCTGCACCTCCAGGGCGTAGTAGACACCGACGGAGTCGATGATCCCACCCGTGGAGCCGAACGGGTATGCGCCGTAGAGCGAGGACTCCCACGCGACGATCCGCCCGGTCGTCGCGTTGAATGCCGCGTTGCGCCTGGGGACCGTGTCGATGGAGCGCCCGATCGCCGTGATGTCGGGGATGCGGCGCCCGTCGACCGACAGCGTCGACCTGGTCACGGTGTAGTGGCCGATGGCGATCGAGGACAGCTCGCTGGCCATCGGCTGGTTCATCGTCCAGCGGTAGGTCTGCCGGCCGCCGCGGGTGACGACGGGCGACGGCTCGCCGTTGGCGATGGCCTGCAGGCCCTTCGGCACGGTGACGGTCTGGGTGTAGGTCGCCTTGTCCTTCGGCGTGTCGTTGACGGGGTAGTAGGTGGCCGCTCCGAACGGCTGGTTGAGGCCGACCGCGCCGTCTGTGGTCGCCACCCAGCCGGAGACCCCGAGCGCCGGGTCGTCGATCTTCCTCGGTATGCCGTGGTAGCGCACCGTCACCGTGAAGCCGGACCCGCGCAGGAGCCCCGTCGCCGGCGTGATGACCAGCTCCTGGGCGCCCGTCCGGGTGTACCGGGCCCGGCGGTCGTCGACGGTCACCCCGTCGACGGTCAGCCCCTTGAGGTCGAGGTCGAAGCGGGACAGGTTCTGGGTGGCGCGGGCGGTGATCGTCGTCGTCGCGACGATGCTGTGGTCGGCCGGGTCGAAGGAGAGGCGCAGGTCGTAATGCTGCACGTCGTAGCCGCCGTTGCCCATGTCGGGGAAGTACGGGTCGCCCGCGCCCGGGGCCCCCGGGGTGAAGGTCGTCCGGTGGGCGGCGCCGTGACGGCCGGAGGCCGGGTTCGCGCTGGCCGGGACGGCGACGGCGACGGCGGCGGGCGCGGCACAGGCTGCGGCCAGCGCGAGCGGCAGGAGGGTCCGGGTCGAGCGGCGGGGACGGGTCATGGACCATGATCGTGGCACCATCGCCGTCGTGCGGCCTCCCGAACGGGCCAGACTCGTGGTCGGCCCGGCCTACGGGCCCCCGGCCAATCCGCCCCGGCTGTCCTGCCCCGGTCCGCGCCCGGTGTCCTAACCTGCTGCTGAGAGCAGAGGCCGGGTGTCCGCGCCATGGCGTGCGACCGAGGCGGGCCACACCGGCCCGGTGCCGGCAGCAGGTGACGACCGAGGGTGGGTGGGAGAGGTGGACCAGTCACCCGTCGACCCCACCGCCACCTCCGGTGACGAGACCGGAACCGGGACCGAGCCCGGGATCGGCGAGGACGCCGCGGCCGGCGCCCTCGCCCGGGCGCGCCGCGTGGCCCGGTCCAAGGGCCTGCGCCCCGGCTCGAAGCCGATCCGGCGCCGCGAGGACGTGCCCGCCGACAGCCGGCGCAGCACCGCCGGACCGGGCGGCCGGGACGGCCGGGACCCGCACCTGCTCGGCGACGAGGTCGAGACCTTCATCGCCGAGCGCGGCTGGGGGATCGACGTGGCCGCCGGGTCGGTCATCGGGCGCTGGCCCTCGATCGTGGGCCCCGAGGTCGCCGCGCACTGTCAGCCGGTGAGCTTCGAGCTCGGGCTCCTCGTCGTCCGGGCCGAGTCGACGGCCTGGGCCACCCAGCTGCGCCTCCTGTCCTCCAGCCTGCTCGCCCGGCTCGCCGAGGAGGCGGGCGAGGGGGTCGTCACCGAGCTGCGCGTCGTCGGACCGAGTGCCCGCTCCTGGTCCCACGGACCGCGTGTCGTCAGCGACGGGCGAGGCCCGCGCGACACCTACGGCTGAGCGGGAGGCCGGTCGCGGGCCGGGCTAGGTCGTCGCGAGGTCGGCCTTGCGGGGCCAGGGGTTGGGCACGCAGCCCTTGAGCGAGATCGACTGCTGCAGCATGACGGGAGCCAGCGCGCCGGCCCTCGGGCACCCGACGTGGTGTCGGCCGAGGAAGTGCCCGACCTCGTGGTTGATCATGTAGGCCCGGTAGTCGGCGAGGTTGCGGTAGGTCGGCGTCATGAGCTGCCAGCGGTCGGAGTTGAGGATGACGTCGCCGTCGATCTGGCAGTTCCACGTCGACTGGACGTTGAGCGGGGCGCACTTCCGGTCGACGGTCGGCGGGGAGGCGAGGTAGATGACGAAGTCGGCCCGGGCGGCGTCCGCCACCGTCGCGAAGCTCGCCCCCCGGTAGCCGATCCAGCCCCGCGGGTCGTTGAGGATCGCCTCGATCTGGCGGGCGACGCCGTTCGGGGTCGCCGTGACCCCGCCCTCGACCTTCACGACGAAGGTGTGCACGGTGGATGTCCGGCGCGCCGGGCTCAGGACGACGTCCGAGGTGGTGAACCTGCCCGTCCCGACGAGGCCGGAGTGGGGCATCGCGCCCTTAGACCGTGTGGCGGCACCCGCGGCGGTCGGGCTCGATCGGCTCGGCGTCCGCGCCGTGGTGGAGGGACCGCCCGGATGCGACGAGCCCGCGGCGGTCGTCGTCTTCGAGCTCGTCGTCGCTGTCGAGCTCGTCGACCCCGGCGCAGGCCCGGCCGTGCTCGCCACCGGCCGCGGCGGCTCGGCGGCGGCCGAGCCCGGGGAGAGGACGGCGCGGATCCCGAGGACGAGGGCGAGGACGAGCAGGACGGCGAGGATGACGACGACGAGGCGACCGCGCGGGGTGAGGACGAGACGTCGAGGGGGACCGGCTGCCACGAGGGTCAGGCTAGGTGCAGCACGCGCCGGGAGCAGGCGCGACGCTCCGGTGGGGACGGCATTCGCCCCGTTCGGGAAACGGCGCTGGACGCCCCGCAGGCCCGGGGTCGTGGGTGAGGAGTCAGGACCGCGCCCCCTTTCCCGCGAAATCGGCCATGGCGGGCCACCACGGGCCTGTTCCCGGTCGCCGGACCGATAGGATGGACCGAGCAGTTCGACCTCGGGCCGATCCGGGCGGTATGCCGTCCCGAGGGGTCCGCCCGGCCCTCGCGCGAGATGGAGGACGCCCCCAGCGTCCCGGCCCCCCGTGCGTTCGGCCGGGCCCACGCACGCATGTGAAGGAGCACCGTGTCCACGAGCACGCCCATCCCGGACGACGCCGGCGACGTCGCCTACGACGCGAGCGCCATCACCGTCCTCGAGGGTCTCGAGGCCGTCCGCAAGCGCCCGGGCATGTACATCGGGTCGACGGGCGAGCGGGGGCTGCACCACCTCGTCTACGAGATCGTCGACAACAGCGTCGACGAGGCGCTGGCCGGCTTCGCGACGCACATCGACGTCACGCTCCGCGAGGACGGCGGCGTCCGGGTCAGGGACGACGGCCGGGGCATCCCGACCGACATCCACCCCGGCGAGGGGGTGAGCGCCGTCGAGCTCGTCCTCACCCAGCTCCACGCAGGAGGCAAGTTCGGAGGGGGCGGCTACAAGGTGTCCGGCGGACTGCACGGCGTCGGCTCCTCGGTCGTCAACGCCCTCTCGACCCGGCTCGACGTGTGCGTCCGGCAGAAGGGCCACGCCTTCCGGATGTCCTTCGACCACGGCGTCCCGACCGGGCCCCTCGAGCAGATGGAGGCGACCGACGAGACGGGCACGACGATCACGTTCTGGGCCAGCCCCGAGATCTTCGACGCGACGGTCTACGAGTTCGAGACGCTGCGCGCCCGCTTCCAGCAGATGGCCTTCCTCAACAAGGGCCTGACGATCACCCTCGTCGACGAGCGGATCCCGGACGACGCCGTGGCCGACCAGGAGATCGACCTCGACAACGTCGCCGACGACATCGAGGACGTCGAGGACTCCGAGGCGGCCGCGACGAGCGAGACCCCGCGCACGACGAAGGCCCGCAAGGTCACCTACCGCTACGACGACGGCCTCGTCGACTACGTCACCTACCTCGTCGGCTCGAAGCGGGCCGACCCGGTCCACGCCGACATCATCGACATCGCGTCCGAGAACCCCGACCACTCGCTCTCGGTGGAGATCGCCATGCAGTGGACGACGGCATACAGCGAGTCGGTCCACACCTACGCCAACACGATCAACACCCACGAGGGCGGCACCCACGAGGAGGGGTTCCGCGCGGCGCTGACCAAGCTGGTCAACGACTTCGCCCGGAAGAACAACCTGCTCAAGGAGAAGGACGACAACCTCACCGGCGACGACGTCCGGGAGGGGCTGACCGCCGTCATCTCCGTCAAGCTCGCCGAGCCGCAGTTCGAGGGCCAGACCAAGACCAAGCTCGGCAACTCCGAGGTCAAGGGGTTCGTCCAGCGGGCCATGACCGACGAGTTCGGCCACTGGCTCGAGGCGCACCCGAGCGAGGGCAAGGACATCGTCCGCAAGGCGATCCAGGCGTCGGCGGCGCGGCTCGCGGCCCGCAAGGCCCGCGAGGCGACCCGTCGCAAGGGGCTCCTGGAGTCCGGCGGACTGCCCGGCAAGCTGCGCGACTGCCAGACCAAGGACCCCGAGATCTCCGAGGTCTTCATCGTCGAGGGCGACTCGGCAGGCGGCTCGGCGGTCCGCGGCCGCAACCCGCACACCCAGGCGATCCTGCCGATCCGCGGCAAGATCCTCAACGTCGAGCGGGCCCGGCTCGACAAGGCGCTCGCCAACAACGAGGTCCAGGCGCTCATCTCCGCCTTCGGCACGGGCATCGGCGAGGACTTCGACCTGTCCAAGGCGCGCTACCACAAGATCGTCCTCATGGCCGACGCCGACGTCGACGGCATGCACATCCGGACGCTCCTGCTCACCCTGCTGTTCCGGTTCATGAAGCCGCTCATCGAGGCCGGCTACGTCTACCTCGCCCAGCCGCCGCTCTACCGCCTCAAGTGGAGCAACGCCCCCCACGAGTTCGCCTTCAGCGACCGCGAGCGCGACGGGCTCGTCGCCGAGGGGCAGGCCAAGGGCTGGCGGCTGCCGAAGGACAACGGGATCCAGCGCTACAAGGGCCTCGGCGAGATGGACTACCACGAGCTGTGGGAGACGACGATGGACCCGGCGAACCGGGTCCTGCTCCAGGTCACCCTCGAGGACGCCGCGGCCGCCGACCAGATCTTCGCCGTCCTCATGGGCGAGGACGTCGAGAGCCGGCGCGGCTTCATCCAGCGCAACGCGCGCGACGTGCGGTTCCTCGACATCTGAGCCCCCCGCATACCCCCCTGATGACCATCCCCATGAGACTCCGTGAGCAGCAAGGGAACTGATGACTGAGCAGCCACCGATCGCCGACCAGGTCGAGCCCATCGACCTGAACACGGAGATGCAGCGCAGCTACATCGAGTATGCGATGAGCGTCATCGTGAGCCGGGCCCTCCCCGACGTCCGGGACGGTCTCAAGCCGGTGCACCGCCGCATCGTGTATGCGATGTACGACGGGGGCTACCGGCCCGACCGGGGCTTCAACAAGTGCAGCCGCGTCGTCGGCGACGTCATGGGGCAGTACCACCCGCACGGCGACAGCGCCATCTACGACGCCCTCGTCCGGCTCGTCCAGGACTGGTCCATGCGCTACCCCCTCGTCCAGGGGCAGGGCAACTTCGGCAGCCCGGGCGACGACCCGGCCGCCGCGCCGCGGTACACCGAGTGCCGGATGGCGCCGCTCGCCATGGAGATGGTGCGCGACATCCACGAGGACGCCGTCGACTTCGTGCCCAACTACGACGGCAAGACGATGCAGCCGGACGTGCTGCCCGCGCGGTTCCCGAACCTGCTCGTCAACGGCTCGTCCGGCATCGCCGTCGGGATGGCCACCCAGATCCCTCCGCACAACCTGCGCGAGGTCGCCCAGGCGGCGCAGTGGCTCCTCGCCCACCCCGACGCCGACCGGGAGGCGACCCTCGAGGCCGTCATGCGGGAGATCAAGGGGCCCGACTTCCCGACGGCCGGCCTCGTCATGGGCCGGTCCGGCATCGAGGACGCCTACCGCACGGGACGCGGCTCGATCATCATGCGGGCCGTCGTCGAGGTCGAGGAGATCCAGGGTCGCACCTGCCTCGTCGTCACCGAGCTGCCCTACCAGGTCAACCCCGACTCGCTCGCCCAGAAGATCGCCGAGCTCGTCAAGGACGGCCGGCTCTCCGGCATCGCCGACATCCGCGACGAGACGTCCGGGCGCACCGGGCAGCGCCTGGTCATCGTCCTCAAGCGGGACGCCGTCGCCAAGGTCGTCCTCAACAACCTCTACAAGCACACCCAGCTGCAGACGACGTTCGGCGCGAACATGCTCGCCCTCGTCGACGGCGTGCCGCGGACGCTGCCCATCGACGCGTTCATTCGGCACTGGGTCGACCACCAGATCGAGGTCATCCAGCGGCGGACCGCCTACCGCCTGCAGAAGGCCGAGGCCGCGGTCCACATCCTGCGCGGGCTCCTCAAGGCGCTCGACGCCCTCGACGAGGTCATCGCCCTCATCCGGCGCTCGCCGACCGTCGAGGAGGCGCGCACCGGCCTCATGGCGCTCCTCGACATCGACGAGGTCCAGGCGCGAGCCATCCTCGACATGCAGCTGCGTCGCCTCGCCGCCCTCGAGCGGCAGCGGATCATCGACGAGCACGACGAGCTCGAGGCGCAGATCCTCGACTACCGGGACATCCTCGCGACCCCGACCCGGCAGCGGACCATCGTCGCGGAGGAGCTGGCCGAGATCGTCGAGAAGTTCGGCGACGACCGGCGGACCCGGATCGAGTTCTTCAGCGGGGACATGTCCGTCGAGGACCTCATCCCCGAGGAGGACGTCGTCGTGACGATCACCCGGGGCGGGTATGCCAAGCGGACCCGCGTCGACGCATACCGGGCCCAGAAGCCGGGCGGCCGGGGAGTCCGGGGGGCCCAGCTGCGTGGCGACGACATGGTGGAGCACTTCTTCACGACGACGTCGCACCACTGGCTGCTCTTCTTCACCAACCTCGGCCGGGTCTACCGGGTCAAGGCCTACGAGCTGCCCGACGCCGGCCGCGACGCCAAGGGACAGCACGTCGCGAACCTGCTCGCCTTCCAGCCGGAGGAGCGGATCGCCCAGGTCCTCACCCTCCGGACGTATGCCGATGCCCCCTACCTCGTCCTCGCGACGCGGGACGGGCTGGTCAAGAAGACCCGGCTCGCCGAGTACGACTCGCCCCGCTCGGGCGGTCTCATCGCGGTCAACCTCCGGGAGGGCGACGAGCTCGTCGGCGTCGACCTCGTGAGCGCGCAGGACGACCTGCTCCTCGTCTCGCGGCACGGCATGTCGGTGCGCTTCCACGCGACCGACGAGCAGCTGCGGCCGATGGGGCGCTCGACCTCGGGCGTGACCGGCATGAAGTTCCGGGGCGGCGACTCGCTCCTCGCGATGCTCGTCCTCCCGGCCGGGGCGGAGCCGGACGTGTTCGTCGTCTTCGAGAACGGCATGGCCAAGCGGTCCTCGGCCGCGGAGTGGAACCCCAAGGGCCGGGCCACGCTCGGGGTCGCCGTGGCGAAGATCACCGACCGCAACGGCCATCTCGCGGGGGCGCTGACGACCGAGGGCGACGACGACATCCTCGTCGTCTTCGAGAGGGGCAACGTCGTGCGGGCCTCGACGGCCTCGATCGTCGCCAAGGGCCGTAACACCCAGGGGGTCATCCTCGTCAAACCGGGCGACGACGACCGGGTCGTCGCCGTCGCCCGCAACCCCGAGCGTCCCGAGGAGGAGGGCGAGGCGGCTGGGCTTGATGGGGCCGCGGGACCGGATGGGGCTGCCGCGCCCGATGAGGCCGCCGGCCCCGTGGGGACAACCGACGGGGCACCCTCCGGCGTCTCAGGGAGTGCCGGTGCCGACAACACCGGTCAGGATGCCGTACCGTCGTCAGGAGACGACACGACCGACGGGTCCGCCGTGGAGCCGGGAGGTAGGCAGTGAGCTCGACAGGTGACGCAGGCACCGCACCTCGTGCAGTGACAGCGACGTCCCCCCGTTCGACGACCGGCGCGGAGCCGACGACCCCGGTGCCCGCCGGTGCCGCGGGTGGGGCTCCGGCGACCTCGACTCCGGCACCCGCCCGCCCGGCCCGCAAGCAGGCCGCCGCCGCGGCCCGGGGGCGCCGGGTCAAGCTGACCGTCTCCCGGGTCGACCCGTGGTCGGCGATGAAGATGTCGTTCCTGCTGTCGGTCGCCATCGGCATCGCCATGGTCGTCATGGTCGCCGTGCTGTGGACGATCCTCGCCGGCATGGGCGTCTTCGACCAGATCGACTCGGTCATCACCCAGGTCCTCGCCGGCAGCGACACCAAGCCCTTCAGCATCAAGGACTTCGTCGGCTTCGGCCGCGTCGTCTCGCTCTCCATCGTCATCGCCGTCCTCGACGTCGTCATCATGACGGCCATTGCCACGCTCGGCGCGTTCCTCTACAACGTGTGCTCCGCCCTCGTCGGCGGGCTTCAGCTCACCCTCACCGACGACTGAGCGACGGGCGTCCGCACCCTCTCCGGCGGGCGGGTCGACCGTTTTTGAGGACGGTATGCGGGTGGGGTAACCTCGTGCAGCCGGGTTCCCGGCAGGGGCCTATAGCTCAGACGGTTAGAGCGCTTCCCTGATAAGGAAGAGGCCACAGGTTCAAGTCCTGTTAGGCCCA
>JBDIAL010000033.1:0-24131 GCA_039812405.1 Nostocoides sp. | reverse complement strand
CCGGGTCAGCGCCTCGACGGAGCCGCTGATGGAGGGCTGGCCCAGCGCCAGCCGGGCGGCGATCCGCGAGGCCCGGTCGGCCCCGCCGGCGACGGCTGACAGCACGCGGTAGTGGGCGAGGCTGAGGTCCCCGCCGGCCCGCTCGACGACCCGGGCGAGCCGGGCCAGGGCCCGGACGGCCTCGACCCCGGAGGATGAGGCGGGCGAGGAGGCGGAGGGCGACGACGCGGAGGGCGACTCGGTCGACGGAGCCGGGCCGGATGGCATACCCGCACTGTAGCTCTCTTACTTCGGAGTCCGAAGTAAGAGGGCCTCCGCTGGTGCGCCCGGGCCGACGACACACCGACCGGCAATCACCCTCGCGCCCCGGACCAGACCATCGATCCCACGCACGGTCTCCCCAGTGGTACGGAGCGGCCAGCCGTCCATTGCCGGTCCGTCTGCAAGACCAGGCTGGACACACGAGGCCAGGTCCTCCCGGACGAGCGGGAGCCGCCGGAGGTCACCCGAGGGCGGCGACCGCCTCGTGGTAGCCGGCGAAGTCGCGCACCTCGCCCGGCCCGTTGACGAGGGACCAGCGGATGATGCCCTCGCGGTCGACGAGGAAGGTGCCCCGGATCGCCATGCCGCCCTGCTCGTGGAAGACGCCGTATGCCGACGCCACCCGGCCGTGCGGCCAGAAGTCGGACAGCAGGGGGAAGAAGTAGGCCTCCTTGTCGGCGAACGCGCGCAGGGAGAACATCGGGTCGCAGGAGACGGCGAGGACCTGGACGGAGTCGTTGACGAAGCCCTCGAGATGGTCGCGGATCTCGCACAGCTCGCCGGTGCAGATGCCGGAGAAGGCGAACGGGTAGAAGACGATGATGACGTTCTTCTCGCCGCGGAAGGACGCCAGCGAAGTGGCGACGCCGTTCTGGTCCCGGAGCGTGAAGTCCGGCGCGACGTCCCCGACGGACAGCGGGGCGGGTGCGGTGACGGTCTCGCTCACTGGTCGGCCCTCCTACGGCGTCCTCTGGCCGAAAGTGTGCCAGCAGAGGTGGCCCGGCGCGCACCGGACCCGGTCGGGCGCCGGGTACGGATGCCGGGTCGGTGGCGGGTCCGGGCAGGGTCGGGCGCCGGTCAGCGGCGGGTCGAGCGGGGCGCGACGAGGCGGGTCGCCGTCCAGCCCGGGCAGGCGTTGACGCTGCCGGAGGTGTGCAGGCCGGCCGTGGCGGCGGACTCGTCGATGACCGACGGGTCGACCCGGCCCGCCCGGGGCGGCCGGGGCGTGAGGAGCATGACGAAGCCGCCCTCCTCGAGGGTGGTCAACGCGTCGACGACGGCGTCGACGAGGTCGCCGTCCTCGTCACGCCACCAGAAGAGGACGGCGTCGGCGACCCCGGTGTAGTCCTCGTCCTCCAGCTCGCCCCCCACGTGGTCCTCGATGGCGAACCGCAGGGCGTCGTCGACGTCGTCGTCGTAGCCGAACTCCTGGACCACCTGCCCGGGCTCGAAGCCGAGCCGCTGCATGAGCATGGTGGTGTCCGGGGCGGGGGGCTGGTCCGCGGCCGTCACCATGGGTCAAGTGTGGTCAGGTCGCCGTGTCGTGGCAACTACTGTGGACGCTCTGTGGACGTCCGACTGGCCTACGCTGCACGGTATGGGGCGAGTGACGCGCCGGGTGCCCCGCACCCGCTTCGACCTGCGAGAAGACCCGCCGCGGGTCGTCACGCACCCGGACACCGTCGTCGTCGAGGAGCCGCTGGAGATCCGCGTCGACGGGGTGCCGGTGACGACGACGATGCGGACCCCCGGGGACGACTTCGACCTCGCCCTCGGACATCTCGTGACCGAGGGCCTCGTCGACGACCCGGCGGACGTCGCGGCGATGATGCACTGCACCGACGTCGACGCCGACGGGCAGCCGACCTTCAACGTCGTCGAGCTGACCCTGCGCCCCGGCGCCGCGCTGCGGCACGCTCCCGCGGCCCGGACCGAGGTGACCACCAGCGCGTGCGGCGTCTGCGGGAAGCAGAGCATCGAGGATGCCCTCGCCCGCGTCGGCTCGGGCGTCCACGACGACGACACGACGCTGCCGGCCGCCGGCATACCCGGGCTCGTGGCCGCCCTGCGGGCGCGGCAGGCTGTGTTCGACCGGACCGGCGGGCTGCACGCGGCCGCCCTCTTCGGCCCGGAGCCCGAGCGGCCCTGCCTCGTGGTCCGGGAGGACGTGGGACGCCACAACACGGTGGACAAGGTCGTCGGCTGGGCCGCGCGCGAGGGGCGGCTGCCCCTGCGGGGGCACGTCCTCGTCGTCAGCTCCCGAGCCGGCTTCGAGATCGTCCAGAAGGCCGTGGCCGCCGGGATCCCGCTCGCCGCGGCCGTCGGTGCCGCGACGAGCCTCGCCGTCGAGCTGGCCCGGGAGAGCGGCCTGACGCTCGTCGGGTTCGCGCGCGAGGACAGCCTCGCGGCATACAGCAGACCCGACCGGCTGACCACCCGGCCGGGTGCCGTCGGCGCCGATACCGTCCAGTAGCGGGACCCCGGGGTTGCCACCCCGACCACCCCCGGGTGGAGGATGGGTGGAGCGCTCCCGCCCGCGGCCGGTCGGCCGCCCTCAGAGAAAGGACCACCCGTGGCCCGTCCCGAGGACCGAGGACCCATCCTCAACGGTCTGCCCTCCCAGCTGCCCGACATCGACCCCGAGGAGACGCAGGAGTGGCTGGACTCCCTCGCCGCCGTCGTCGACGGGCCCGGACGGGCCAGGGCCCGCTACCTCATGCTCCGGCTCCTGCAGCAGGCCCGGGAGATGCAGGTCGGCGTGCCGTCGCTGACGACGACCGACTACATCAACACCATCGGCCCCGAGTCGGAGCCGTGGTTCCCCGGTGACGAGGACGTCGAGCGCACCTTCCGGGCCTGGCTGCGGTGGAACGCCGCCGTCCTCGTGCACCGGGCGCAGCGTCCGGGCATCGGCGTGGGCGGTCACATCTCGACGTATGCGAGCGCCGCCACCCTCTACGAGGTGGGCTACAACCACTTCTTCCGCGGGCCGGACCACCCCGGCGGTGGCGACCAGGTCTTCTTCCAGGGCCACGCCTCCCCCGGCATGTATGCCCGGGCCTTCCTCGAGGGTCGGCTCTCGTCCGAGCGGCTCGACGGGTTCCGGCAGGAGCACAGCCACGTCGTCGACGGCCGGCCGCTCGCCCTGCCCTCCTACCCGCACCCGCGGCTCATGCCCGACTTCTGGCAGTTCCCGACCGTCTCGATGGGCCTCGGCCCGATGAACGCCATCCACCAGGCCCAGTTCAACAAGTACCTCCACAACCGCGGGATCAAGGACACCAGCCAGCAGCACGTCTGGGCCTTCCTCGGCGACGGCGAGATGGACGAGCCGGAGTCGCGCGGGCTGCTCCAGCTCGCGGCCGGCGAGGAGCTGGACAACCTCACCTTCGTCATCAACTGCAACCTGCAGCGGCTCGACGGCCCGGTCCGGGGCAACGGCAAGATCATCCAGGAGCTCGAGGCGTTCTTCCGCGGGGCCGGCTGGAACGTCATCAAGGTCGTGTGGGGCCGCGGCTGGGACCCGCTCCTCGCCGCCGACGGCGACGGCGCGCTCGTCCACATCATGAACACGACGAGCGACGGCGACTACCAGACCTTCCGGGCCAACGACGGCGCCTACGTCCGCGAGCACTTCTTCGGCCGCGACCCCCGGACCCGCCGGATGGTCGAGGACTGGAGCGACGACGAGGTCTGGTGGAAGCTCAAGCGGGGCGGCCACGACTACCGCAAGGTGTATGCCGCCTACCGCGCGGCCGTCGACCACCACGGCCAGCCGACGGTCATCCTCGCCAAGACGATCAAGGGCTACGGCCTCGGCACCCACTTCGCGGGCCGCAACGCGACCCACCAGATGAAGAAGCTGACCCTCGAGGACCTCAAGGGCCTGCGCGACAGCCTGAAGATCCCGATCTCCGACGCCGAGCTCGAGAAGAACCCCTACCTGCCGCCGTACTTCCACCCGGGAGCCGACGACGAGGTCATCCGCTACATCCTCGAGCGCCGCGCCAAGCTCGGCGGCTCGATCCCCGAGCGTCGCACGAGCCACGCGCCGCTGCACCTGCCCGAGGACTCGGCATACGCCCAGGTCCGCAAGGGCTCGGGCAAGCAGCAGGTCGCGACGACGATGGCGTTCGTCCGGCTCCTCAAGGACCTCATGCGGGACAAGGAGTTCGGCAAGCGGGTCGTCCCGATCATCCCGGACGAGGCGCGGACCTTCGGGCTCGACAGCTTCTTCCCGACGATCAAGATCTACAACCCGCACGGGCAGAAGTACACCTCGGTCGACGCCGACCTCATGCTCGCCTACAAGGAGTCCGCGCAGGGCCAGATCCTCCACATGGGGATCAACGAGGCAGGCTCCACCTCGGCGTTCACCGCGGTCGGGACCTCGTACTCCACCCACGGCGAGCCGATGATCCCGATCTACATCTTCTACTCGATGTTCGGGTTCCAGCGGACGGGCGACTCGATCTGGGCCGCGGCGGACCAGATGACCCGCGGCTTCCTCATCGGGGCGACGGCCGGCCGGACGACGCTGACCGGCGAGGGCCTCCAGCATGCCGACGGGCACTCGCCGCTGCTCGCCTCGACCAACCCGGCGGTCGTGGCATACGACCCGGCGACCTCCTACGAGATCGCCCACATCGTTCAGGACGGGCTGCACCGGATGTTCGGGACGGACGACGCCCTGACCGACGACGACCGGAACGTCATCTACTACATCACCGTCTACAACGAGCCGATGGTCCAGCCGGCCCAGCCGGAGAACGTCGACCGCGAGGGCATCCTGCGCGGCATGCACCTGGTGTCCGAGGGGTCCGCCGACGGGCTCCCGGACGGTGCGCCGCGGGCCCAGCTGCTCGGCTCCGGGGTCGGGCTGCCGTGGGTCCTGGAGGCCCAGCAGCTGCTGCGCGACGACTGGGGCGTCGTCGCCGACGTCTGGTCGGTCACCTCGTGGAGCGAGCTGCGGCGGGACGGTATGCGGTGTGACGAGCTCGCCTTCCTCCACCCCGAGCAGGAGCGCCGGGTCCCCTTCGTCACCCAGCGCCTGTCCGGCCGGCCCGGGCCCGTCGTCGCGGTGTCGGACTACATGCGGGCCGTCCAGGACCAGATCGAGCCGTGGGTCCCGAGCGACTTCACCTCGCTCGGCGCCGACGGGTTCGGCTTCTCCGACACCCGGCCCGCCGCCCGGCGCTACTTCCACATCGACGGTCCGTCCGTCGCCGTCCGCACCCTCCAGATGCTCGCCGACCGGGGCGAGATCGGCCCCGAGAAGGCCCGCGAGGCGGCCGAGCGCTACCGCCTGCTCGACGTGACGGCCGGAGCGAGCGGCAACGCGGGCGGCGAGGCCTGACCGGCGAGGTCACCCCATCCGGCGAGGTCACCCAGACCTGATCGCAGGAGGTTACCCAGGAGTATTCGTCGTCCACACGACCGCTACTCCTGAGTAACCTCCTGCCAGTGCTCCAGGGTGACCTCCTGCCAGCTCGGGGCCGGTCGCCGTGTCCTCGACCTTTCGGCGTGGACTGGGCGCGTCCCCACCGACTCCGGACCCGTATGCGGGGGCCCCGGGGGGCGGCAATAGGCTGGCCGTCGTGTCCAAGGTCCTGACGTCATTGCCCATCGGCGAGCGTGTCGGCATCGCCTTCTCCGGGGGTCTCGACACCTCCGTCGCGGTCGCCTGGATGCGCGAGAAGGGGGCCGTCCCCTGCACCTACACGGCCGACCTCGGTCAGTACGACGAGCCGGAGATCGACCAGGTGCCCGGCCGCGCCGGCGACTACGGCGCCGAGCTGGCGCGCCTCGTCGACTGCAAGGCGGCGCTCGTCGAGGAGGGGCTGTCGGCGCTGGCCTGCGGGGCGTTCCACATCCGCAGCGGCGGCCGGTCCTACTTCAACACGACACCGCTCGGACGCGTCGTGACCGGGACCCTCCTCGTGCGGGCCATGCAGGACGACGACGTCCACATCTGGGGCGACGGCTCGACGTTCAAGGGCAACGACATCGAGCGCTTCTACCGCTACGGGCTGCTGGCCAACCCCGAGCTGCGCATCTACAAGCCGTGGCTCGACGCCGACTTCGTCAGCGAGCTCGGCGGCCGGCACGAGATGAGCGAGTGGCTCCAGGCGCGCGGTCTGCCCTACCGCGCGAGCACGGAGAAGGCATACAGCACCGACGCCAACATCTGGGGCGCGACCCACGAGGCGAAGACGCTCGAGCACCTCAGCGAGTCGATGGAGATCGTCGAGCCCATCATGGGCGTGCCGTTCTGGCGCGACGACGTGGCCATCGCGACGGAGGACGTGACGATCGAGTTCGTCGAGGGACGCCCGGTCGCCATCGACGGACGGCGCTTCGCCGACGCCGTCGCGCTCGTCCACGAGGCCAACGCCATCGGCGGACGGCACGGGCTCGGCATGTCCGACCAGATCGAGAACCGCATCATCGAGGCGAAGTCCCGCGGCATCTACGAGGCGCCCGGCATGGCCCTGCTGTTCATCGCCTACGAGCGGCTGCTCAACGCGATCCACAACGAGGACACCATCGCGAACTACCACCAGGAGGGTCGCCGGCTCGGCCGGCTCCTCTACGAGGGCCGCTGGCTCGACCCGCAGGGCCTCATGCTCCGCGAGTCCCTCATCCGCTGGGTCGCCTCCGCGGTGACCGGCCAGGTGACCCTCCGGCTGCGCCGCGGCGACGACTGGTCGATCATCGACACCCGGGGCCCGAGCCTCAGCTACCACCCCGAGAAGCTGTCGATGGAGCGCACCGAGGACGCCGCCTTCGGCCCCGTCGACCGGATCGGCCAGCTCACGATGCGCAACCTCGACATCGCCGACAGCCGCTCCAAGCTGGAGCTGTATGCCGCCCAGGGCCGCCTCGGCGTCGAGGCCCAGGCGCTCGTCGGCTCCCTCGAGCCCGGCGGCGCCGCACAGATCGCGGCGAACCCCGCCACGACCGCCGACGAGGACGAGGACACCCTGCTCGACGCGGCGGCCATCGAGTTCGGGGTCGACTGACGGAGCTCGGGCAGCCCTTCGGAGCCGGGCAACCCCCGCCGAACCGGCACCCGACGACGCCGACAACCCCGGGCGGGCGCGGCGCGCCACGGTTGTCCCGCCCCGGCCGACGGGTGAGGATGGACGGCATGAGCCAGGATCCCGGAGCCGACTGGACACCGCACGAGGGTGAGGAGCGTCCCGCGACGCCGCCACAGCCGCAGCGCTACGAGGGCACACCGGCCGCCGGGTCGCCCCCGTATCCCGCCACCCCACCGGCCGCCCCGGCCCCGGTGCCGTCGTCCCCACCCCCGGCGATCCCCGTGAGCAAGCGCCTCGCGGCGGTCTCCGGCCCCCTGTCGCTCATCCTGTTCTTCGTGTGCGGCTTCGCCTTCAACGGCTGGGCCTGGGCGTGGATCGTCTTCCTCCTGCCCGGGGTCGTCTTCGCTTGGGCCCGCGCGGGGCACGACCACGACCGCTGAGCCGACGCCGTCGGCGACGAGCGTTGTGGACGGCATACAAATAAGGTGTCCGTATGCCGTCCCCTCGGCCCGGCGCCGCGTCCCGGGAGGTGCTGGCTCGGATCGAGCGCAGCGCCGGTGAGCTGTCGACCTCGGCCGCGCGCCGGATCGAGGCCGAGCACGCGTGGTACCACGACCTGTCGGCCCAGGACCGGGCCTGGGTCCGGGTCGTGGCGCAGGCCGGCATCGCCTCCCTCATCGGCTGGCTGCGCGACGGCGGCGGCCATCTCGAGACGGAGGCGGTCTTCGACGCGGCCCCCCGCGAGCTGACCGGGTCGGTCAGCCTGTCCCGCACCCTCGACCTCGTCCGGACCGTCGTCGACGTCGTGGAGACCGAGGTGTCGGCCCTCGCCGAGCCCGCCGACGAGCAGGCCCTGCGCGAGTCCGTGCTCCGCTTCAGCCGGGAGATCGCCTTCGCCGCCGCGGAGGTGTATGCCACGGCGGCCGAGTCCCGGGGTGCCTGGGACGCCCGGCTCGAGGGTCTCGTCGTCGACGCCGTGCTCCGCGGGGAGGCCGACGACGACATGCAGTCGCGGGCCTCCGCCCTCGGGTGGGGCTCGACGAGCCGGGTGAGCGTCGTCGTCGGAGGCAGCCCCCTCGGCTCGGCGGCCGGGCTCCTCGACGCCTTCCACCGCACCGCGGCCCGCCTCGGCATCGAGGCCCTCGGCGCGGTCCAGGGGCGGCGGTTCGTCGCCGTCGTCGGCGACACCGACGACCCGCTGCGAGCCGCGGCGGACCTGTCCGAGCACTTCGCCGACGGGCCCCTCGTCGTCGGCCCCACCGTCCCCCACCTGTTCGCCGCGGGCCGCTCGGCGCGGGCGGCGATCTCCGGGTATGCCGCCGCCCTCGCCCGCCCCCACGCCCCCCGGCCGATCCGGGCCGACGACCTCCTCGCCGAGCGCACCGTCCTCGGGGACCACCCCGCCCAGGCCCGGCTCCTGGACCGGGTGTGGCGCCCGCTCGTGGAGTCCGGCGGGGGCCATCTCCTCGAGACCGCGACGGCATACCTCGAGGGCGGGGGCAACCTCGAGGCGACCGCCCGGCGGCTCTACGTCCACCCGAACACCGTCCGCTACCGGCTCGGCCGCATCGAGGCGCTCACCGGCTACGCTCTGACCGACCCCCACGACGCCTTCACCGTGCAGGTGGCCCTCCTCTGCGGCCGGGTGGACCGCGGGGTCCCGCTGCGGCGCGTCGTGCGCGGTGGTCCGGCCGAGGCGAGGAGTGAGACATGAGGCATACGGCCTTGGAGGAATCCTCCAAGACGACGCCCGAGAGTTCGTCGCGATCGGTCGCGACGCGGTAGCGGCCGCGGCGGGACGCTGGACACGTGCTCATCATCGTCGCCCCCGGACAGGGCTCCCAGACCCCCGGCTTCCTCACCCCGTGGCTCGAGCTGCCCGGCGCGCGGGAGCACCTCGCCCGCCTCGGCGAGCAGGCCGGTCTCGACCTCGTCGTCCACGGCACGACCTCCGACGAGGAGACCATCAAGGACACCGCCGTCGCCCAGCCCCTCATCGTCGCCGCCGGGCTGCTCACCTGGCGGGCCCTGCTCGGCGACCCCGCCGACACCGCCGGGGTCGGCGCGGTGTCGGGCCACTCCGTCGGGGAGTACACCGCCGCCGCCGCGGCCGGCGTCCTGTCCGAGGACGACGCGATGGGCCTGGTCGCCCTCCGCGGCCGGGCCATGGCCGAGGCCAGCGCGGTCCGGCCGACGGGCATGAGCGCCGTCCTCGGCGGCGTCCCCGAGGAGGTCCTCGCCGCCCTCGCGGCCCACGGCCTCACCCCTGCGAACATGAACGGCGCGGGCCAGGTCGTCGCCGCCGGGACGATGGAGCAGCTCGCGGCCCTCGCGGCGGAGCCCCCGGCCAGGGCCCGGGTCATCCCGCTCAAGGTCGCGGGGGCCTTCCACACCGCGCACATGGCCCCCGCGGTGGCCGCGCTCGCCGCCCGCGCCGAGGGCGTCGCGGTGGGCGACCCGGTGATCACCCTCGTGTCGAACAAGGACGGGGCGGCGGTCCCCACGGGGGCCGAGGTGCTCGCCCGCCTCGTCAACCAGGTGAGCAACCCGGTCCGGTGGGACCTGTGCATGGAGACCTTCACCGCGCTCGGCGTCACCGGCCTGCTCGAGCTCTCCCCCGCCGGCACCCTCGTCGGCCTCGCCAAGCGGGCCCTCCGCGGCGTCGAGAGCGTCGCCCTGAAGACCCCCGACGACCTCGACGCAGCGCGCCGCCTCGTCGCGACCCACGGCTCGCCCGAGCCGGCCGCCCCCACGAAGGAAGGCTGAGACGTATGCCGTCCGCCACCGCCCGTCCCACCCTCGTCACCCCCTCCGGGGCTCGCTACGCGCGCATCATGGGCGTCGGCGGCTACCGGCCCGACCGCGTCGTCTTCAACGCCGAGCTCGTCGAGGCCATCGACTCCTCCGACGAGTGGATCCGGGAGCGCACCGGCATCGTCAGTCGCCGCTGGGCCGCCAAGGACGAGACCGTCGTCGACATGGCCCTGGCCGCCTCCCGTGACGCCGTCAGCTCCGCGGGCCTCGAGCCGACGCAGGTCGACGCCGTCATCGTCGCGACGGTCACCCACCCCTACCAGACGCCGGCCGCGGCACCCCTGCTCGCGACCCGCCTCGGCGTCCAGGACGCCGCGGCGTTCGACATCTCGGCCGCCTGCGCGGGCTACTGCCACGCCATCTCGCTGGCCAACGACATGGTCCGGGGCGGCAGTGCGACCTACGTCCTCGTCGTCGGTGTCGAGAAGCTGTCCGACTTCACCGACCTCACCGACCGCAGCACCGCCTTCATCTTCGGCGACGGCGCGGGCGCGGCCGTCGTCGGGCCGAGCGACACCCCGGCCATCGGGCCCACCGTGTGGGGCTCCGACGGCTCCCAGTGGCTGACGATCGCCCAGAAGGAGTCGTGGACCGATCTGCGCGACTCGTGGGCGGAGGCCGGCGAGTCGGGCGCAGACCACACCTGGCCGCCGATCCTCATGAAGGGCCAGGCCGTCTTCCGCTGGGCGGTGTGGGGCATGGCCCCGGTGGCCCAGAAGGCGCTCGACGCGGCCGGCATCCGGGCCGAGGACCTCGACGCCTTCATCCCCCACCAGGCCAACATGCGGATCATCGACTCGATGATCAAGCAGCTGGGGCTCCCCCCGGACATCCCGGTGGCCCGCGACATCGCCGAGACGGCCAACACCTCGGCCGCGTCGATCCCCCTCGCGACGGAGCGGATGCTCCGTGAGGGACAGGCCCCGCACGGAGGACTCGCGCTCCAGATCGGTTTCGGTGCAGGGTTGGCGTATGCCGCGCAGGTCGTCGTCCTGCCCTGACGAGGTTCCCGCCGGTCTGACGGGTCATTCGGGCCACCGCATCCCCACGAAGTGAAGGAGAAGCACCATGGCTCAGAGCGAGCAGGAGATCCTCGCGGGTCTCGCCGAGATCGTCAACGAGGAGACCGGGCTGGACACCGACTCGGTGCAGCTCGACAAGTCGTTCACCGACGACCTCGACATCGACTCGCTGTCGATGATGACGATCGTCGTCAACGCCGAGGACAAGTTCGGCGTGAAGATCCCGGACGACGAGGTGAAGAACCTCGTCACGGTCGGCGACGCCGTGAAGTTCATCGGCGACAACCAGGGCTGACCGCACGACCTGCCGCACCGGCCCGCGACGGTCGAGCCAACCGCCGCGGGCCGGTGAGCGCCACCACCCGACGAGACGAGGAGTCCACCCGACATGACCACCAACCGCAAGGTCGTCGTCACCGGCCTCGGGGCCACGACCCCCCTGGGGGGCACGCTGCCGGAGACCTGGGACGCCCTGCTCGACGGCGCGTCCGGCGCCCGCAACCTCCCGCAGGAATGGATCGACGCCTACCAGCTGCCGGTCCACTTCGCGGCGACGATCAAGGTCCCGCCCGAGGAGGTCCTCTCCCGCCCCGAGACGAGGCGCCTCGACCCGAGCGGGCAGTATGCCCTCGTGGCCTCCCGCGAGGCGTGGGGTGACGCCGGGGAGCCCGAGGTCGACCCCGAGCGGTTCGGCGTCGCGATCGGCACCGGCATCGGCGGCGTCTGGACCCTGCTCAACGCCTGGGACACGCTGAAGGAGAAGGGCCCCCGGCGGGTCATGCCGCTCACCGTGCCCATGCTCATGCCGAACAGCGCGTCGGGCAACGTCTCCCTCATCTTCGGAGCCCGAGCCGGCGCCCATACCCTCGTGTCGGCCTGCGCCTCCGGCGCGGAGTCGATGGGCTACGCCGCGACGCTGATCGCCGAGGGCAAGGCCGACATCATGATCACCGGCGGCACGGAGGCGGCCGTCCACCCGCTGCCGATGGCCGGCTTCGCCGCGATGCAGGCCCTCTCGACGCGCAACGACGACCCGACGCATGCGTCGCGGCCCTACGACCTGGGGCGCGACGGGTTCCTCCTCGGCGAGGGCGCGGGGATCGTCGTCATCGAGGCCGAGGAGCACGCGCGGGCCCGGGGGGCCCGGATCTACGCGGAGTTCGCCTCGACGGGCACGAGCGCCGACGCCCACCACATCGCGGCCCCCGAGCCGGAGGGCGCGGGTGCCGCGCGAGCCATGGTCGAGGCCGTCGCCAAGGCCGGGGTCACGCCCGCGGACATCATCCACATCAACGCCCACGCGACGTCCACCCCGGTCGGCGACATCGCGGAGTCCAACGCGATCCGCCGCGCCTTCGGCGACGCGACCGACGGGATGGCCGTCTCCGCGACGAAGTCGATGACGGGCCACCTGCTCGGCGCCGCCGGTGCCCTCGAGGGGATCTTCTCCATCCTCGCCGTCCACCACCGGCTCGCCCCCGCGACGACCAACATCACCGACCTCGACCCCGAGATCCATCTCGACGTCGTCCGTGACGAGCACCGCAAGCTGCCCCAGGGCGACATCGTCGTGCTCAACAACTCGTTCGGGTTCGGCGGCCACAACGTGGCCAACGTCATCAAGAGCTACTGACCACTCCCGCTCCGCGACGTCCCTCGCCGGGTGTCGGGCTCAGCCGACCTTGTGGAGCCAGCGCACGGGAGCGCCCTCCCCTGCATACCTGAACGCCTCGAGCTCAGCGTCCCAGTCCGCGCCGAGCAGCTCCTCGAGCATCTCGGCGACCGCCTCCGGCGAGCCCTGGGCCAGCGTGACGACCTCGCGGAGCCGGTCCTCGTTGACGACGGCATCACCGTTGGCGCCGGTCCACGTGTGGTGGATTCCCAGGCTCGGGGTGTGCGACCAGCGCGAGCCGTCGGCACCGGGGCTCGGCTCCTCGGTCACCTCGAACCGGATGTCGGTGTAGGTCCGCAGCGTCGACGCGATCCGTGCCCCGGTCCCCTGCTCGCCGTGCCACGACAGCTCGGCCCGCACGGCGCCCCGCGACGCCGGCTGCGGGGTCCAGTCGAGCGAGACCCGCGTCCCGAGGGCACCCTCCAGTGCCCACTGGATGTGCGGGCACAGGGCCCGGGGGGTGGCATGGATGAAGACCACCCCGCGGGTCTGGGTACGCGACGACGGCGCAGCAGACATCCTGGTCTCCTTCGGTGCGATGGACGTCTTCCCCAACGCCGCGCACCCTGTGCGGTCCAGGTCCTGCTGGTGTGTATGCCGTGTCGCCGGCTCTGCGGTTGTGGGCACATTGTGCACCACGAGTCCCATCGGAACCAGCAGGCGCACCGACCTCGTCCTCCCGGAACGTCTCGACCCGGACCTCGCGATAGGCTCGCCGCCGCATACAGGGCAGCAGCCCGGGGCAGTAGCTCAGTCGGTCAGAGCAGCGGACTCATAATCCGTCGGTCGTCGGTTCAAGCCCGACCTGCCCCACCGGTATCGATGCAGGTCAGCGGCCTGTCGGGTCCAACCCCGGCAGGCCGCCGTGTCACGAGATGCCACAAATCTGTCACAAACCGTAGAGCGCCCCGAACGTCGCCGACGCCGCCGACAGCGCGTCATTGTTGACGTGCGCGTAGGTGCGCAACGTCACAGACGGGTCGTGACCCGCGAACTTCGCGACGACATGAGGCGGATGCCCAGCCTCCAGCAGCAGCGTGAGGGCCGTGTGGCGGGCGTCGTGCAGCCGGATGCGGGGCAGGCCCGCCTCAGCCGCCAAGGCCAGGAACATGTCGCCGTACGCCTCCGGGCGCATCGGGTCCCCGTGCTCGTCGACGACGACCCACGACTCCCCCGCCGCGCCGATCCTCTGCACCCGCGTCGCCTTCCGCGTCGCCTTCAACGCGGCAACGAGGGCCGGGTCCAGCGGCAGCGTCCTGCGGCCCCTCGTCGTCTTCGGCGGGCCGACGACGACCCCGTCCTTCCCGGCCTGCGTCCGGGTCCGCCGGATCGTCACCGTGCCCTTCTTGAAGTCGACGTCGCCCCACTGCAGGCCCAGGACCTCACCGCGGCGCAGACCGCGCATGGTGAGCGCCAGGGGCCCGGCCAGCCGGTGGCCAGCCGTGTGCGCCAGGAACCGGGCCGCCTGCTTCGCCGACCACGTCGTCATCTCGTGATGCGGCACCGACGGCTTCCGGACGTGCTCGCACGGGTTGCGGACCAGCAGGTCGTCCACGACGGCGTCCTTGAGAGCCTTGGACAGGATCGTGAGGAACAGCGCGACGGTCCGCGGGGACCGGCCCTTGCCGCCCCGGCCGCCCTCCTCCAACATCCTCGTGGCGAGCACGTCGATGTCCCGGCGTGTCAGAGACTGCAGCCGCCGCTTCCCGAACTCGTCGTGCGCCGGCTTCAAAGCCAGCACGTAGGACCGGTGCGTGCTCGGCCGCCAGGCACGCCTCCCGGCCACCAACCACCCGTCCAGGTACTCAGAGACGGTCACCCGGTCCCGGTCCACGTAGGACGCTGTGGCGACCTGACCCCGGGTCTTCGTCTGCTCCGCGACCGCCTCCGCCTCGGACTTGAACGTGTAGGTCCGCTGCCGCCGCCTCCCCGACTCCGGGTCGACGCCGATGTCGACCCGGAACCGCCAGCGGGGGCCGCTCGCCGTCTCCACCCGGCGGATCGACCCACCGATCTGGCGGGATGTCATGCCCGGGCCTCGGCGTCGCGGCGGAGCACGACGGAGGTCCGCCACCCCCCGTCGGTGACCATCTCCCACGGGGCGACGCGACACCACCCCATGTCCCACAACTCGGCGTCCCGCTCCTTGGTTGTGCAGTCAGTCCCCGGGACTGACTGGTCGATCCAGCCCCGGCGGAGAGGGTGGATGTCCTCGGGCCCGGTCCACGGCCAGGGCGTGCCGACCTCTAGGTATTCGGCCGGCTGGTCCGGGACGGCTATGGCCACAGCTGGGTAACGGGCTGCGCGTCGTCGGCGGCTCACTCGCTCAGCCCCTCCAACTCTGCCTCGACCGCGTCGAGGGTCATACCCCAGCCGTCGGCGAACATGCTGACGCCTGCCTGTCCCCCGCGTCGACCGACGAGGTTTCCCTTGGTCTTGCCGACGATCACGTAGAGGCCATAGTCGAGGGCGAGGGGGTCACGACGGCGGGACTTGACGAGGAGGTAGCCGCGTCGGTCCGCCATGCGGCGGAGCCTGTTCTCGCGGACCTTGTCGGACGCTGGTGTCTCTGTCATGCCAGAGAGTATGCCAGACGCGATGCCAGAAGACATGCTGGGCACGCTCATCACCGTCGCGTGATCCGAGCGACCGACTCCCGCGCCAGGCCCTTCATGGCGAGTTCGTCTGTCAGCCGAAGGACTGAGACGCCGTAGTCCTGGACCGCCTCGCGCATCAAGTCGTCGCGCCGCTCCTTGGCTGCGAGGACTTGATGCGCGGCATCCTTGGCGGCGGCGACGGCGGCGGCCTGCTTGGGGCTCAGGGGGTAGCGGGTCATGGTCTGCTCCTCACGAAATGTACACCCGTTTAACGTATTCAACACTGCCACAACGGGATTCGAGTGCCTTCAGTCTAGCCGACGTCGGCGATAGGGCGTACGATATGACTCACAACTCAACAGTGGGTCTGGTCGTCGAGAGCGACGCCGGTCGGACCAGTAGCGCGCAGGGGAAGGAGCACCCCTCGCAAAATGCACTGCGCCGCAATGGAATCCGACTCGAAGGCCCACCATGAGAACCCTACTACTCCTCGCCCTCCGCAACGTGCCGGGCGCGCTCGCCCTCGTCCTCGCCGGGGTCGTCCTGGGACTGACCCTTGGCCGGTAAGGCGACGGCCCGCGCCCTGACATATCAGGGACACGGGCCGTCGCGGGACACCTCCGACTCAATGAAGGCTTCGCTCATGGTAGTCCCCGACCCCGACAGTCGCTCTAAGCCGGCCGGCCTATTCGAGTGGACTACCGCACTACGTGCCTCGAAGGGCCTCTCGTGGCACCAAAGAGGCGTGGCCATGACCGTGGCTACGTGGGCCGACACCAAGACCGGTGAGGGAATTTCACGATCCCTAGCCGGACTCGCGGACGACCTCGACCTCGACCGCACCAGTCTCGTCCGCACCATGGGCCAACTCGTCGACGCCGGGTGGTTCGTCGTCACCTACAACGGCAAAGCGGTGCGGAAGCCGAGCCGGTACCGGCTCGCCATCCCCGAGTCCGCACGGGTCGACCAGCATGTTGCAGAGAGCAACCAGCATGTTGCAGAGAGCAACCAGCATGTTGCAGAGAGCAACCAGCATGTTGCAGAGAGCAACACAATCTCTTCAATACCTACTCAACTACCTCTTCAAGAAGCCGATTCTTCGCTTCGCTCAGAATCGGCGCCGACGCCGACGCCGTACGTCATCGCCGACGCGCACATCGAGGCCATCGAGGCCGAGACAGGAGCGCCCACGCTCAAACGCGATCGCGTGCGCCACGCGCTCGCCAAGGAGTACGTCGCCCCGGCTCTCGACATGGGCGCCACCGTGAAGCAGATCGAGGCGGCGCTCCGGGACACCCGGACCGTGTGGCCGACCCGAGGCCAGTTCCAAGACGCCCTCACCGTCGCCATGGGTGGCCGGAAGGCCCGGCGGGCCCGGCCGGACGCGATGCGCCCGGCGACCACCACCACCTCCGCGACCCTCGGACGGACCCGGACATGGTGAGCGCGAAAGCCCACGCCTGGGTGGGTGCGGTGACCGTCCCGCTCCCGGACAACCGCGCCCGGGGAGTCCTGTTGAAGGGCTACTGGGACCTGCCGCAGCGGATGCGCGTCGACGTCCTCGACGTTTATTGCGCGGTCTGCCACCGCCCCTACGAGACGGCCGGCGAGGAGTGCCCCGGCCGGTCCCACGGTGGCCCGTCCGGACGCCGCAGGAGGAAGCCATGAAGATGCCCGACCGGGATGACCGCCTGTGGGTGCCGATCCCCGACACCGACCGCCGCTACTGGGTGTCGACCGCCGGCGACGTGTGGTCGGCCCTCACCGGCCGTGTCCTCCGGCCCTACACCAACTCGAAGGGCTACCTCGTCGTGGACCTCCACCTCGACCGTGACCGTCGCCGAGCCCTCGTCCACCACGTCGTCTTGGAGGCGTATGTCGGGCCTCGCCCGGCAGGGATGGAGGCCTGCCACCGCGACGACGACAAGACCGACAATCGCGCGCTGACGCTGCGCTGGGACAGCCGCGAGGCCAACCGCGCCGAGAAGGTGGCCCGGCGCAGCCACTGCCCTCACGGGCACCCCGTCGATCAGGGCCGCCGCTGCGCCACCTGCAAGCGGCTCAACATGCGAGCCATCCGCGCTCGCCGCACCATCACCGAAGGGATCGCATCATGAAGCACGTCCTGTCCGTCCTCCTCCTCGTCGTCCCCCTCGTGGGCGCCGCCTCCACGGGCGTCCACCGCCGCGACCTCGGCCGCGTCCGGGCCGCGTTCGCCCTCCTCACGTGGTGGTGGCTCTCGATGCTCAGGAAGCAGGCCGCGTGGCCTGTCTGGGCGCTCCTGACCGTCGGCTACGGCGTCTGGGCCGTCCGTGGTCCCGGGTCGCTCGCCATCGTCTGGGCCGTCGCCCTCACCCTCGCGCTCGCCCCGTGGCGGCTGCCTCGCCGGAAGCCGAAGGCGCCCGACTGGTGGTCTGAGTCGTCCCTCACCGGCGCCCTCCGCTCCGCCGGCCTCATCAGGGGCGACGCCATGCTGTCCCGGGTCGGCGCACCGTCCCACAGCGAGGACGGCACAGCCGTCGCCTTCCACCTCCCGGCAGGTGTGACCGTCACCGCGGTGAAGGCCAAGCGCGAGGCCATCGCCGCCTACCTGCGAGTCCGTCTCGACATGCTCGACATCGACCAGCGGCCCACCGACCCCGCGTCCGTGTGCCGCATCCGCGTCCGTGTCCCGGTCGACCTGGCCCCGCGTGTCGCGCCCGCAGCTGCGGCCCTCGCCGGGATCACCGACGACGCGATCATCGAGACCTCGTGGCGCGTGGGCGTCCCCGTCGGCCGCGACGACCAGGGCCGGACCGTCGCCGTCCCCACGTACGACGTCGGCGCCGTCCTCGTCGGCGGACGCACCGGGTCAGGGAAGACGACGCTGCTGCGCCTGATAGCCATCCACTACGCCCTCGACCCCGACGCCCTCGTGTTCCTCGCCGACGGCAAGGGGTCAGTCGATGACTGGGGGCCGCTCCGCGACCGCTGCAGCGCGTTCGTGATGGTGCAGCGGCCGGACGCCTCCGAGGCCTTCCTGGCGCTGCTACGCGACGTCGCCGCCCTCATCGCCGACCGCAACGGCAAGGGTGGCCGCCACTGGCCCGGCGTCCTCGTCCTCCTCGAAGAGTTCGCCGCCTTCAGGGCGGGTCTCACCAAGGCCCACCGTGACGAGATGGACCGGCTCATCACGAGGATCGTGCAGACCTGTCGGTCCGCCAACGTCCTTGTGGTCATTGCCGCTCAGCGGCCCTCGGCCAACGCGATGTCGACGGACATGCGAGCGCAGGCCGGCGTCGGCGTGTGCCTCCCGGTGTCGTCGGCCACGGACGCCGAGATGGTCCTCGGCCACCCGCCCACCTTGGCCTTGCCCAAGGAGCCGGGCGACGCCATTGTGCGTACCGACAAGGGCGAGGCCGTCGTGCACTGCGACCGCCTCACCGACGCACAGTGGTGTGCACTGTGCGAGCGTGCATCCGTGCACGCCCCCGACACCGTGCACGACGACGCGCCATCCGAGTGGGTGCCCATCGATGGCCACGACGGCTACAGCGTCCGCGCCGACGGCTGCATCCGCTGCCCCGACCTCGTCGCCCGTGCACACGCCGTCGTGGCCGTCGAGCCGGGCCAGCGCGTCACCCCGCAGGGCCTGTACAACCGGCTCGCCGAGGAGGACCGGCCCTCATCCGTGAAGGCCTTGTCGCAGGGCCTGCGGGGCTACGGCTGGGCCGCACGCAAGGTGACGGTGAACGGCTCGGGGAAGCGGATGTACGTCCTTGCCGACCTGACCGACCACCTGCAGGAAATGTCCGGCATCCGTCCGGGCCGGACGGATGGCAGCGACACCACACGTCGCTGACCTGCACAAACGTCCGGACGGACGGATGCGTCCACCCCCACATACCCCGGGGGTGGACGCATCCGTCCGATCCGTCCGGCCAGGACGCACACCACCCCACGGACCTACCCTGCCCCGAGAGGAGGGGATCGATGCCAACCGCATGGTCAGGACGCGCCGCACAGCAGGCACGGGCCATCGTCGCGACCTGGCTGCCGATGGCGTGCGGGCAGTGCGGCGAGCCGGTGCATCCCGGCACACGATGGGTCGTCGGCCACAAGATCCCGCGAGCCGTCCGACCCGACCTCACCTGGGACGTGGCCAACTGGCAACCGGAGCATCGGGCATGCTCCGACCGGACCGCACAATCCGTCGTCCAGCAAGCCGCCGCACACCGAGCCCTCCACGCCGCCGGCCTCCCGCTTTCTTCCCAGCCGGCCCCCGGGCAGCCGCCGACCTGTCCTTCGTCTCTCTCTCCGGCCAGTGGGGACCCGGTCGAGGTCCGTGAAGGGCTGCGGTGGTCCGTTGAGACCATGCTTCGCCATTCGTGGTTGGCCGAGTTCGCGGTGGTGCCGGAGAATGCGGCGCCGCCGTTGGCGATGACTCCTCCGCATCCGGAAGCGGTGGGGTCGTACGGCGGGGAGGCGGTCGCGTGGATCGAGTCCTCGCAGCGGATCACGCTGAGGTGGTGGCAGCGGCTGGTCATCGTAAGGCAATTGGAGCACCGGGAGGATGGGTCCCTGTGTTGGCGGACGCTGGTCGAGTCAGGGCCGCGACGGATCGGGAAGTCCGTGCGCATCCGGGGGCTCGCGCTGTGGCGCATGGCCCACGCCGACCTGTTCGGGGAGCGCCAGGAGGTCGTGCACACCGGGTCCGACCTGGCGGTGTGCCGGAAGGTCCAGAAGGACGCGTGGCGGTGGGGTGAGGCCCAGGGCTGGGCGGTGACGCGAGGCAATGGGAAGGAGGCGATGGAGACGTCCCTGGGTGACACGTGGCTGGTGCGGTCGCAGAGTGCGGTGTATGGGTGGGACACGACGTATGGAGTGGTCGATGAGGGCTGGGACGTGAAACCCGACACCGTGTCGGAAGGCTTGGAGCCCTCGCTGATGGAGCGGCTGTGGGCGCAGCTGCACATGACGTCGACGGCGCACCGGCGGGCGACGTCCCTGATGCCGTCGTGGATCGGCGACGCGCTGGCGGCCGAGGACGGGTCCACGCTGTTGATGCTGTGGGCGGCGCCCTACGGCGCGGACGTGGGTGATCCCGCGGTGTGGAAGGCGGCGTCGCCTCACTGGTCGGCGGACCGGGCCCGGACGATCGCGGCAAAGTACTCGAAGGCCCGGCGGGGCGAGCAGGATCCCGAGTTCGACGACGCGGACCCGATGGCTGGCTTCAATGCCCAGTACCTGAACATGTGGCCGCGGGTGGCGGAGAAGGCGCGGCGGGGTGAGCCGGTTGTCGACGAGGCGACGTGGGCGGGGCTGGTGGAGGTGCCGCCGGTGGCCGTCCCGGACGCCGCAGCGGTCGAATCGTGGTACGCCGAGGGGGTGTCGGTGGCGGTGGCGTGGCGTGTCGCTGACCGGGTCGTGGTGGCCGTGTCGGACCACCCTGACCTGGGGTCGGCGGTGGACGCGCTGCGGGAGTCCGGGTTCCGGGGGGTGACGGTCGTCGGGAAGTCACTCATGACGGACCCGGCGCTGCAGCGGGTGAGGAAGAAAGCCGGGGAGGGGCGGACGGTGCAGGCCGTGCAGGACTTGCGCCGGCTGCTCGGCGAGGACGCGGTCCGGCATGACGGTGCCGAGCACCTGTCGGGGCAGGTGTTGGGGGTGAGGACGTTGCCGGGCGCGGACGGTCCCCGGGTGGTGTCGCAGGGCCGGGCGGATGCGGTGAAGGCGGCGGTGTGGGCGGCGGGTCGGGCGCGGACCCGGTCGGGGTCGGTGCGGATCATCGCGGTGTCGTCGGCGTAACCCATTCTCGTACACCCGTTTACAGTCGAGGACGTTAACGGGTGTAAGGACCGATGATGCCCGCGTGGGTCTCTGGCGCGACGCGTTCCTCGGGGTGGACCCTGTCCATCCCCCCCTGGAGCCTGCGCCCACACAGGAGCCTGCGCCTCCTGCAGCCGCGCCGGAGACCACACCCCGTAGGCCGCGGTTCTCCGTCGACGTCGACCCTGCGCTGCTCTACGGGGCAGGGTGGGCCGATAGGACGCAGATCCCGACGAAGGTCTTACGCCGCGAAGCCATTTCCGTCCCTGCGGTGAAGAGGGCCCGTGACCTCGTCTGCGGCACCCTCGGTAGCCTCCCCCTCAGCCTCATCGGACCGGACGGCACCGCCGTCGACTGGAACCTCTTCTCGCAGCCGGAACCCGACGTGCCGCGAAGCGTCTCCATGACGCTTCTGTTCGAAGACCTGTTTCTGCACTCGGTGTCGTGGTGGAGGAT
This sequence comes from Nostocoides sp., assembly GCA_039812405.1. Taxonomy (GTDB): domain Bacteria; phylum Actinomycetota; class Actinomycetes; order Actinomycetales; family Dermatophilaceae; genus Nostocoides. The sequence goes on along the minus strand of JBDIAL010000033.1, from coordinate 2,677 downwards.
CACAGCCGTCGGCTGGCACAACCGGCCGGTCGAGGTCCGCAGGCTCGACCCGCAGTCGGTCACCGTGCGCCAGGACATGAAGGTGTACGCGACCGTCGCGGGCAACCAGGGGACCCGGGAGGAGTGGCTGCCCGACGATCAGCTGATCCGGTTCGACTCGCCGAACGACGGGATCCTCACCGCTGGCGCCAGGGCGATTCGCGCGTGTCTGGCGTTGGATGCAGCCGCGCTGCGGAACGCCAGCGGCGTCCCGCCGCTGGGCTGGCTCAGCCCGGTGGATGCGGACCCCGAGGACGACGAGATTGAGCAGTCGGTGACGACCATGCAGACCGCGGTGAGGAAGCGGTCGTTCGTCTATATCCCGGCAGCGTTGAAGTTTGAGCAGGCCGGGTACAACCCGGAGCAGTTGCAGATGCAGGAAGCGCGGCAGCATGCCGTGCTGGAAATCGCGCGTCTTGCCGGTGTCGACGCCGAGGACCTGGGTGTGTCCACGACGAGTCGGACGTATTTCAACAGCCAGGACCGGACCAGGGTGTTCGTCAACACCGCCTTGGCGCCGCTGATGCGCGCCGTTGAGGACAGGTTGAGCATGGACGACGTCACCCCCCACGGGTATACCGCGAAGTTCAACCTGAGCGACTTCGCGAAGGCCGACGACTCGGCCCGCGCGACCGTGGCCTCCACGCTCGTCGACGCCGGGGTCGTTTCCAAGGCCGAGGGCCGGCGCTACTTCGACCCGTCGCTGCCGGTGGACATAAACGTACCCGACGACCAGACCGCACCCGAGAAGGAGCCGTCGAATGCCTGAGAACCTGATCCGGTTCGACACTGACGCCTCGATGGTGTTCGAGGTGAGCGAGGAGTCCCGCACCATCAAGGGTCTCGTCGTCCCGTACGGCGTCGTCGGCGACAACGGGCGTGGGAAGTACACGTTCGCCCGTGGCACCGTCACCACACCCGCCGACCCGTCCCGGGTCAAGTTGCTCGTGGGACACGACTTCACCCAGGCCGTCGGGCACGGCGTCGCATTCGAGGACGACCCGCGGGGCCTCGTCGGCACGTTCAAGGTGGCGCGCGGCACGGACGGTGATCACGCCCTCGCCATGGCCCAGGACAAGGTCTGGGACGGCCTGTCCGCGGGCATCGGCCGCAAGGCGAAGTTCGAGTCCAAGAGTGGTGTGCTCGCGGCCATCACGGCAGACATCGCGGAGGTCAGCCTGACCCCGCTCCCGGCGTTCGATGACGCCCGGGTCACCAGTGTGGCGGCGTCCGCCGTCCCCGAGAAGGAGAGCAGCAAGATGGAAGACGAGACCGGGACCGTTGAGGTCACCGAGGACGCACCGGTCGCGCTGTCGGCCGCGGACATCACCCAGGCCGTCACCGACGGCCTGACCGCCGCGATGCAGGCGGTCGCTGACACCCCCCGCCCCGTCGCAGCCGGTCGCCCGGTCGGCCTGCAGGTGACCGAGCCGGCCCCGTACCGGTTCGACGGCATCCGCGGATCGTACGACTTCTCCTCGGACCTCATCGCCGGCATGGGCCTGAGCCTCGGCGATCGAGACTGGGAGGCCTATGAGCGCGTCCTGCGATTCATGGGCGACGCCCTCGGCCCGCAGTTCGTCGACACCGGGGACACGTCCGCGCTGAACCCGACCGGCTACCGCCCGGACATGTTCGTCGACCACCAGTACCTCGCGACGCCGCTGCGCGACGCGCTGTACAAGGGCGCGCTGACCGACGGGACGCCGTTCTCATTCTCGAAGTTCTCCGCCTCATCGGGCCTCGTCGGGGACCACACCGAGGGCACCGAGCCGGCGACAGGCGAGTACTCGACCGCGACGGCCGCCACGGTCACCCCGAAGCCCGTCTCCGGGAAGGTGCACATCACCCGCGAGGTCGCCGACCAGGGCGGCAACCCGCAGGTGTCCGCGCTGATCTGGACCGAGGTCCAGTACGCGTATTTGCAGACCATGGAGACGAAGGTGGCCGCGCTCCTCGCCGCCGCCGCTCCGGCCGAACTCGGCGCCAGCATCGCCGCCGGGGCCAAGACCGTCACGGCGCTGGCCGACCCGATCGAGGACGCCATCACCGGCCTCAACTTCGTCGCCGGCGGAAACCGATTCTCGTTCGTCGCGACGCACATCGACCTGTACAAGGCGATGAAGGCTCTCCGGGACGGGCAGGACCGCCCGTACTACCCGATCATCGGGGCGACGAACGCCAACGGCACGACCGTCGCCGGGTTCAAGTCCCTCGACGTGGCCGGCACCCGGTTCGACCCGGTGTGGTCGCTCGGCACCACCAGCGACGGCACGGCGCACAAGTCGTACGCGCTCGACCCGCGCGCCGTCTGGTTCTGGCATTCCGCGCCGATCCGGCTCGACCGTCTGCAGGAGAAGGTCGAGGGCTACGACCTGGGCGTGTGGGGCTACCAGGCCGGGGTCATCTCCGACCTGACCGGGGTCAAGAAGATCACGTACGACCCGACGGCCTGACCTACTCCCGGCGCCGGGAAGTTGCCGCCCGGCGCCGGGTCACCACCCCGACACGACGAGAGGAGACCGGCATGGCGTGGGCGACCCCCAGCGAAGCCCGGCAGCATTGGCCCGACGCGGCGTCCATCGACGACGGTGTCCTCACAACCCTGCTGGACATCGCGACCGACCAGTGCGCCGCG
>JBDIAL010000032.1:0-24314 GCA_039812405.1 Nostocoides sp. | reverse complement strand
TGGGAATGGGACAACGCGAGCCCGGCGAGCCAGTGGAAGCACTCGCACAACGAGATCCACCACACCTTCACCAACGTCCTCGGCCGCGACAACGACCTCGGCTACGGCATCCTGCGGGTCGACGAGGACCAGCCGTGGTCGCTCTTCTACCTCTTCCAGCCGCTCTGGCACGTGGGGAACGCGATCATGTTCGAGTACTCCATCGCGGCATACGACCTGGAGCTCGGCGGCTACCTCGCCAAGAAGGACCGGATGAGCCCCGAGGAGAAGGCGAAGTTCCGCAAGGACGCCGACGAGGTCGTCGCCAAGATCAAGCGACAGGTCACCAAGGACTACCTCGTCCACCCGGCGCTGTCCGTCGTGAGCGGCCCGACCGGTCCGCTGCACACCCTCACGGCGAACCTCCTCGCCAACCTCGTCCGGAACCTGTGGACCAACACGGTCATCATCTGCGGCCACTTCCCGCCGGGCATCGCGACGTTCGAGAAGACCTCGATCGAGGGCGAGACGCGCGGCGAGTGGTACCTGCGGCAGATGCTCGGGTCCGGCAACATCGCCGGCTCGAAGGCCATGCACATCATGACGGGCAACCTGTCCCACCAGATCGAGCACCACCTGTTCCCCGACATGCCGAGCAACCGGTATGCCGAGATCGCCCCTCGCATCCGCGACCTCATGGGTCGCTACGACCTGCCGTATGTCACGGGCTCGCTGGCCAAGCAGGCCGGCTCGGTCTACTGGAAGGTCGTCCAGCTCTCGCTCCCCAACAAGGTCGAGGGCGGCCCGTCGCGGGGCACGGTCATCAAGGACGCCGTCGTGCGCTCCTACACCCGCAAGAGGAAGCTCAAGCGCATCGCCGCCGCGAAGAAGGCCCGGGCCGCGGCCGTCTGACCACCGTTCCGGGCCGCTCTGCCCTGGCCTCTCCTCGCCTCGGGTCTCCTCGCCTCGAGTGGCGGGGAGAGGACCGGGGAGGGGCGGCGATGAGGTCAGGGGAGGGCGGCGATGAGGTCGCCGTGGACAGCGACCCGGTCGAGGACCTCCTCGAAGAGGAACTGCCGCAGGCCGTCGCGGTCGTCGGCGCCGGCCTCGACCTCGTCCCACGTGACCGGGGTGGCGACCGTCGGCAGCTCGCGCCCGCGCAGTGAGTAGGGGCTGATCGTCGTCTTGTGGAAGACGTTCTGGCTCCAGTCGAGGAAGACCTTGCCGGGCCGCAGCGACCTGGTCATCTTCCACAGGACGAGGTCGGGGTGCTTCCGCGTCAGCTCCTGGGCCAGCTGCTGGGCCAGGTCGCGCACCTGGTCACACGTGAGGTCCCCGCCGAGCGCGGCATACAGCTGCATCCCCTTGCTGCCGCTCGTCACCGGATGCAGCGCCATCCCCAGCGACTCCAGGCGCTCCCGGACGAGCAGGGCGACCCGGCAGCACTCGTGGAGCCCGGCGGGCGGTCCGGGGTCGAGGTCGATGACGAGGCGGTCGGGGTTGACCGGCTCGCCGTCCGCGACGGTCCACTGCGGGACGTGGAGCTCGAGCGAGTTGAGGTTGACGAGATAGGTCAGTCCCGCGAGGTCCTCGACGAGCGGGAAGGTGACGTCCTCGACGCGGACGCGGGGCAGCCACGACGGCGCGCCGGAGGGGAGGTTCTTCTCGAAGAAGCGGCTCTCGGCCACCCCGTGCGGCCACCGGACGCGGGTGACCGGCCGGCCCGCCAGGTGGGGGAGCAGGATCGGCGCGAGGCGCGCGTAGTAGTCGAGGATCTCGGCCTTGCTCGTGTCGGTCGCGGGGTACATCGTCTTCGACAGGCTCGTGAGGCGCAGGACCCGCCCGCCGACCTCGACGCGGGTCGCCTCCGGGAGGCCGTCAGCCATCGCCGTCCCCTGCCCGGCCTGCATGAGACTGTCCGATTGGGTCGGATTCATGCAGGGGTGGCTGGGCCTGGCCTGCATGAGACTGTCCAATTGGGTCGGATTCATGCAGGGGCGGGGGGACGGACTGGGTGCGGACGTCGGCCGGGGTGAGGTCACGTCGTATGCCGCGCAGGATCGGGTGCCGCAGGCGCTGCTGGGTGGTGTCCCCGAGGGTGCGGATCTCGACGACGACCCGCGGCTCGACCCACGTCGTGCCGTGCGCGTCGACGGCGGGCACCTCGTCGACGAACGGCGGCGTGGCCCGCGTGAGCGGGCCGAGCAGGTCGGCGAGCTGGCGCGCCATCCGGCCGGTCATGCCGCTGCCGGACCGGCCGGCATACCGCCATCCGCCGCCGGGAGCGGGCAGGCCGACGAGGACGGCGCCGATCCGCGGCTGCCCGCTCGTCTCCGGGCGCCAGCCGCCGACCACGGCGGACAGGTCGGTCCGGTGCGCCCGCTTGCGCCAGTCGTCGCTGCGCCGGCCGGGCCGGTAAGGCGCGGCGCGGCGCTTGCTCACGACGCCCTCGAGACCGTGCTCGCGGGTCGCCGCCCACAGCTCGTCGGGGTCGTCGTGGACGGGTGGCACCTGCCAGCGGGGCCCGGAGAGCTCGAGCCGGTCGAGGAGCTCCCGGCGGGCCGACCACGGCTGCCCGGTGAGGTCCTGGCCGAACAGGCGCAGCAGGTCGAAGACCATGAGGGTGACCGGCCGCTCGCGGGCGAGCCGCTCGGCGCGACGGGCGTCGGTGACGTGCATCCGCTCCGCGAGCGCGCTGAACGACGGCACGCCACCGTCGAGGGTGACGACCTCGCCGTCGAGGAGCAGGTCGTCGTAGGTGCCCGCGAGACCGGCGAGCTCGGGGAAGCTGACCGTCACGTCGTTGCCGTTGCGCGAGGTCATCCTGAGGTGACCGGCGTGGACGTCGGCGAGGACCCGCATACCGTCCCACTTCACCTCGTGGACCCACTCCGGTCCGTGCGGCAGCCGATCGGTCGCGGTGGCGAGCATGGGCTGCATCCGCCCATCCTCGCCCATCGCGCGCTCGCCTCGCCCGTGCGTGGCGGTTCCCCCGGGTGGGGGAATGGGTGAGGATGGGGCCATGCGAGCGATCTGGAAGGGTGCGGTGTCCTTCGGGCTGGTCAACGTGCCGGTGCGGCTCTACTCGGCGACCGAGAACCACGACGTGCAGTTCCGGCAGGTCCACCGGGAGGACGGCGGGCGCATCCGCTACCGGCGGATCTGCCAGATCGACGGGGCGGAGGTGTCCTACGACGACATCGCCAAGGGCTACGAGACCGAGGACGGGCAGATGGTCGTCCTCACCGATGCGGACCTCGCAGAGCTGCCGAGCCGATCGAGCAAGGAGATCGGGGTCACCAAGTTCGTGCCCGCCGACGAGATCGACCCGCTCTGGCTCGACCGGTCCTACTACCTCGAGCCGGACCCGTCCGCCCTCAAGCCTTACGTCCTGCTGCGCGACGCCCTGGAGTCGGAGCGGCGGATGGCCATCGTCACCGTCTCGATCCGCACCCGGATGACGATGGCCGTGCTGCGCGTCCGGGAGGGTGTCATCGTCATGCAGACGATGCTGTGGCCCGACGAGGTGCGCCAGCCCGACTTCGGCGGCCTCGACGGCGACGTCCACGCGACCCCGCAGGAGCTGGCGATGGCCACCATGCTCATCGACCAGCTCTCCGGCGACTTCGACCCGGAGGAGTACGAGGACGACTATGCCGTGGCCGTCCGCGAGCTCGTCGCGGCGAAGCTGTCCGGCGGCGAGGTGCACGAGGCGGCGGCCCGGCCCGAGGAGTCCGGCGAGGTCGTCGACCTGCTCGCCGCGCTCGCCCGCAGCGTCGAGAGGGCCAAGGCCGCGCGCGGCGAGGCGCCTGCCGAGGGGTCGGCCCCCGCCGCGCCCGAGGGGTCGGCGGAGGAGTCGACGCCCGGGAGCGCACCGGCCAAGGCCGGCGCCAAGCAGAGGGCCAGCTGACCCGGTCACGTCCGGTGTCGTCCACGCCATGTCCGACCTTCCCTCCGACCGCTCCGACCTCGACACGGTCGTCGACGCCGAGCTCGCGCTGCTGACCCGCGCGGTGCGCCACGACCCGGTCGCCCTCGACGCGCTCCTCGCCGACGACTTCCGGGAGGTGGGGAAGTCCGGACGGGTGTGGGACAAGGGCTCGACGCTCGTCGCCCTGCCCGCGGAGCCGTCCAGCCGCCGCCTCGAGGCCGTCGACGTCTGCGCCGAGCGGCTCGCCGGCGACGTCGTCCTCGTCACGTATGCGACGACGGAGGGCGGGGCTCGGGCGCTGCGGTCCTCGGTGTGGGTGCGTGGGCCCGACCGCCGCTGGCGGCTGCGTCACCACCAGGGGACCCCGGCCGGGGAGGGCTGAACGCCTCGTGGGCAGGGTGGCCAGAGCCGGGGCTCCTGCTACCTTCCCCACCACGGGCGGAGGGAGGTGAGGTCGGATGGACTGGACGCTCATCGGGGTCGTCGGCGTCCTCGCGATCGTCGGCGTGGCGGCGACGTCCAAGCGACTCGGGCTCGCCGCGCCGCTCGGCCTCGTCGTCGTCGGTGTCGTGCTTGGGTTCGTGCCGGGGATCCCGACGGTCACCGTCCCGCCCGACGTCATCCTCGCGGGGGTCCTGCCCCCGCTGCTCTACGCGTCGGCCATCAACACCCCCGCCCAGGACTTCCGCCGCAACCTGCGGACCATCACGAGCCTCGCGGTCGTCCTCGTCGTCCTCACGACCCTCGCCACGGGCTGGCTCGTGCACGTCCTGCTGCCCGACGTCGGCTGGCCCGCGGCCTTCGCCCTCGGTGCGGTGGTCAGCCCGACCGACGCGGTCGCGGCCACCGCGGTCGGACGCCGGCTGGGCCTGCCGTCGCGGCTCCTCACCATCCTCGAGGGCGAGGGCCTCGTCAACGACGCGTCGGCCCTGGTCCTCCTCCGGGCCGCGACCCTCGCCGTCACGACGACGGTGTCGATCGTCGGCGTCGCGGGCCAGTTCCTCCTGTCGGTCCTCGTCGCCACCGCGATCGGCTGGCTCGTCGGCATGGTCAACGTGCGCATCCGGGCGCACCTGCCGGACGCCGTCCACGACTCGGCCGTCTCCTTCGTCGTGCCGTTCGTCGCCTACCTGCCCGCCGAGCACCTCCACGCGTCCGGTGTCCTCGCCGTCGTCGTGGCCGGCCTCGTCACCGGGCACGAGAGCCCGCGGCACGTCTCGGCGCAGAGCCGGATCACGACGGCGGCCAACTGGCGGACGGTGTCCTTCCTCCTCGAGAGCGGCATCTTCTTCCTCATGGGCCTGTCGCTGCACACCGTCGTCGGCGAGGTCTCCGCCCACCACGAGGCGACGCTCGGGCTCGGGCGCACCATCGCATACGGCCTTCTGGTGACCCTCCTCGTCGTCGTCGTCCGACTCGTCTTCATCGGGCCGACCGTCGCGGCGGTGCACGTGACGGACGAGCGGGCGAGCCAGCTGGTCCCTCACCTCGAGGAGCGGATGGAGGCGCTGGCCTCCATGGAGCCGGGCCCCCGGGTCTCCCCGCGCCGGGTGGAGCAGCTGCGCCGGCGCATGGCCCGGATGGTGGCCGACGTCAGGCTCCACGCGCACCAGACGATGGGGGTCCGCGGCGGGCTGGTCCTCGGCTGGGCCGGCATGCGGGGCGCCATCACCGTCGCCGCGGCCCAGACCCTCGACCCGTCGGTGGCCCACCGCCCGCAGCTCGTGCTCATCGCCTTCGTCGTGTCCCTCGCGACGCTCCTGGCCATCGGCCTCACCCTGCCGTCGGTCATCCGGGTCGCGAAGGTCCCGCCCGACGATCCGGAGCACCTGCGGGAGGAGTATGCCGAGCTGCTCGGCGAGCTCGTCGACGCCGCGGACGCCGAGCTGGACCGGATCGAGCGCGAGGAGCATCCCGACCAGGCCGTCCTCGACCGGCTGCGGTCGGACAGCCTGCTGCGCACCCGGGTCCGGCTCGCCCGGCACCCGGAGGAGGCGGAGGAGACGGAGGACGCCGAGGCGGAGCAGGCGCCCCTCGTCAGCCGGCGCGAGGAGTACCTCCGACTCCGCCTCGACGTCATCGCCGCCCTGCGCAGCACCCTCCTGGAGGCCCGCGACCTCGGGAGCTACAGCTCGCGGGCGCTGACCCAGGCGGGCCGGATGCTCGACCTCGAGGAGACCCGGCTCACCGCCCTCGACGAGTGACCGCCCCGGGCCGTCGGCGCGACGTCGTCGGTCACGGCTGGGTCTCGTCCGGCGACGCCTCCCTGCCGGAGGACAGCCCGGCCTCCTACACTCGGCGCCACACACGCGGAGGTGACGGATGACGGACGCGGGAAAGGCTTCTCGCACGGCAGGGATCGGCACGACCGGTCTCGTGGCGGCCCTGGTCGCGGGGCTGGTCGGCGGGGGGCTCGTCGTCGGGATCTGGGAGGCGTCCCGTCCCAGCGCCTCGTCGACGCGCACGGCGACGTCGGTCAGCGCCTGCAACGTCGAGCAGGTCGCCCAGGACGTGCTGCCCTCGGTCGTCACCCTGACCGTCGGCGGCTCGGCGGGTGCCGGCACCGGCTCCGGCGTCGTCGTCCGGACCCCGATCCCGGGCGGGGGCTCACGCGTCGGCTCCCGGGGCGGGCAGGACTTCATCATCACCAACGAGCACGTCATCGCACCGGGTGGCACGACGGGGACGGTCATCGTGACCTACGCCGACGGGCACTCCTCCAAGGGGGAGGTCGTGGGCGCCGACGCCGTCACCGACCTCGCCGTCGTGCGGGCAGAGGACCCGTCGCGCGGCGCGACACCGGTGGCCGTCGGGGACTCCGGCGGGCTGCGGGTGGGCCAGCCCGTCGTCGCCCTCGGCGCTCCGCTCGGGCTCAGCTCGACGGTCACCCAGGGCATCGTCAGCGCGACCGACCGCTACGTCCGCGTCCCCTCGGCATCGGGATCGACCCACCACCTCGTCGGCGCGATCCAGACCGACGCCTCGATCAACCCCGGCAACAGCGGCGGTGCCCTCGTGGACTGCACCGGGCGGCTCGTCGGCATCAACTCGGCCGGCGCCTCGCCGCCGGGTGACCAGGGCAGCGTCGGGCTCAACTTCGCCATCCCCTCGACGCTCTTCGCGCCGCTGGCGACGGAGATCATCGAGACCGGCCGGGTGAGCCACCCGACGCTCGGCCTGCAGGTCGCCGGCATCTCCAACGCGGTGGCTCGCCAGAACGGCATCTCCCCGGGGCTGTTCGTCCAGGCGGTCGTGTCCGGCGGACCGGCCGAGAAGGCCGGCATCCGCGCGGGCGACATCGTCACCGAGCTCGACGGCCGGGCGGTCCGCACGCCCGACGACCTCACCCAGACCGAGCTGAGCCTCGAGGTCGGCGACTCCGTGCGGGTGACCTACGAGCGTGACGGCCAGTCCCACACCGTGTCCGTCACCTCCGTGAGTGCCGGATGAGCAGAGGAGCCCGTATGCGATCCACGCGCCGTGTCGCCCATCTCGCCGCGGTGGCGGTGCTGGGACTCAGCCTGGCCGCCTGCGGATCCTCCTCCGGAGACGCGGGATCCGGCCCGGCGACCTCTGCCGGCGCCACGCTGACCGCGGCCGACCTCGAGGGCGCGACCTACGTCTCGACGACGGTCACCGGACACGACCTCGTCGCGGGCACCGACGTCCGGCTCGAGTTCGCCGACGGCCGGATGATGGCCGCCGCCGGGTGCAACACGATGAGCGGGCCGTTCTCGCTCGACGCGGGCACCCTGGCCTGGACCGGCCACCCCATGACCACGATGATCGGGTGCGACTCCGCGAGAGCCGCCCAGGACACCTGGCTCACCGACCTGCTGACCAAGGGCATGGCGGTGACCGGCGCCGCCGACGCGCCGACGCTGACGTCCGGCTCGGTGACGATCGCGCTGTCCCGCAAGGCCGCCGCCGACGCCTCCTCGCTGCTCGGCACCACCTGGACGGTGACCGGCACCACCGACGGGAGCACCGCCGCGACCGTGCCCGCGGGGGTCCGCAAGCCCACGCTGACCATCGCGGCCGACGGGGGAGTGACCATCGACACCGGCTGCAACACGGGGCGTTCGACCGTCACCGCGTCCGGCACCACGCTGACCTTCGACCACGTCGCCATGACCCGGAAGGCCTGCGCGTCCGACGAGGCGAGCGCCGTCGAGGCCGCGGTCCTGCAGACGCTCGTCGGCGCGGTGGAGGTCTCCGGAGAGGAGTCCTCCGTCGCCCTCACCCACGGTCACCACGGCCTGACTCTCACCCCCGCCACGTCGTAGCCGCTCGCGGCGGCGTCGCCCGACGGCATACGCCCTCGCCCCGGCCAACCCCGGGGCCGGCCGCGGTCAGGCCGGGTCGGTGGGGGCGTCGGCGTCGGCCTCCTTGGCGTGCCGGGAGGTGAAGCGCCAGCCGAGGACGCAGATCGCGCCGAGGACGAGCGGGGCGAGGATCGTGACGACACGCCAGATGATGAACCCCGCGACGACGCCGGGCTCGACGGCGGTGCCCAGCTCGTGGACGAGGGTGCTGATGACGACCGCGTCGAGGATCCCGAGGCCCTGGAACGGGAAGAGCGTGAGCGGGTATGCGGCGAGGAAGGCCGTGAGGACCGTGACGAGCGGGACCTCCCCGGAGGACAGGCCGACGAACCGGATGGACAGCACGATGAGACAGGCGTCGACGACGATCATGACGACGAGCGACAGCAGCGCCCGCGGGAAGGTCCGGGTGATCCCGTCGACGACGTTGCTGCGGAAGTCGACGACCTTCTGGGCCCACGCCGCCGGGTCGACCTTCGGGCGCACCCGCTGGATCAGCTGACCGGCCTTCGTCCCGATCGCCGCGGCCGCCTCCTCGCGACGCAGCGCGAGCCACGTGAGGACGAGGATCGCCACGCTGACCGCGGTGCTGAGCAGCGCCGCCCACACCTCGACCTTGTGCCAGGCACCGGTGAAGATCATGAGGACGATGGCGAGCAGGGGCGCGCCGAACCGGACGACGTAGAAGGTCAGCGTGTTCATCGCGGTGCCGGCGAGGCCGGCCGACGGCGTGATGCCCCACGAGGCGAACATCGCGACGCGCATGACGATGTCGGACGGCGGGGGGGCGAAGGTCGTCATGAGGATCGCCGTCTGGTCGTTGACGAACGCCTTGAACGCGCTGACGCCCTTGATGTAGATCGCGAGGGGCAGGGCGTTGACCCACTGGCGGACCAGGAGGGCCACGAGCAGCACCGCGATCTGCCACCAGTGCAGGTGGCCGATCGCATGGCGCACCGAGGACCAGTCGATGTCGCCGACGAGGCCGCCGATGACGAACAGCGCACTGGCGACGAGAACGATGACGATGATGATGCGGACCACCGGGCCGCGCCAGCGACTGGTCGGCTTCTCGACCGTTGTGCTTGTCATGCCGTGCGCTCCCGTCGCTGTCGTTGTGGGGGTGATCCTGCCACGCGCTGTCGCACGTATCCCGAGATCCCCTGCGAGGTCTACGCTTCGGACGTGGTCACCGTCGACGGGTCCGAGGAGCGGTTCGTCTCCGCGGGCCGGCTTCCGGGACGCGAGAGGGTGCAGCGACTCCTGGACACGGCATACGAGCGTCTCGCCCCGGACGACTCGGGGAGCCTGTCCACCGTCTATCCCGCTCTGCTGCGGGCCGACCCCCGGCTCTTCGGGCTCGCGGTCCTCGGTGTCGGGGGCGAGCTCGTGGAGACGGGCGACACGCGGGTCCCGTTCACCATCATGAGCGTCGCGAAGCCGTTCGTCCTCGCCCTCGTCTGCGAGGCGGTCGGACTGGACCGGGTGCGCGATCTCGTCGGCGTCAACGCGACCGGCCTCGCCTTCAACTCCGCGTATGCCGTCGAGCGCTCTCCCGACGGGCGCACCAACCCCATGGTCAACGCCGGGGCCATCGCGACGACGAGCCTCGTCCCCGGTGCCGGCGCGGGCGAGCGCTGGGCCTGGCTCCACGACGGGCTGTCCCGGTTCGCGGGCCGCCCGCTGCCCATGGACGAGGACACCCTCGCCTCCGCCCTCGCGACGAACCACCGCAACCGCGCCCTCGCCAACCTGCTCACGAGCAAGGACGCGCTCGTCGGCGACCCGACGGACGCCGTCGACATCTACACCCGTCAGAGCTGCCTCGCCGTGACGGCGGTCGACCTCGCCGTCATGGGAGCGACGCTCGCCGACGGTGGGACCAATCCCCTGACGGGAGAACGGGTCGTGGACCCCGAGACGGCCCACGCGGTGCTCGCCGTCATGACCGTCTCCGGCATGTACGAGACCTCCGGCGACTGGCTCCTCGACGTCGGCGTCCCCGGCAAGAGCGGCATCGGGGGCGGCGTCGTCACCGTCTCGCCGGGCAAGGGCGCGCTCGCGACCTTCTCGCCGCTCCTCGACCCGACCGGCAACAGCGTGCGCGGCGTGCGGGCCGCACGGTCGCTCGCCCGCACCCTCGGTCTCGACGTCCTCGCCTCCCGGTCGGTCGCCGCCGAGGGTGCGAAGGTCACCGAATCGTGACCGCGACGCGGGGTGGCGGGGGTTACTACCGACCGTAGTCTCTGCCATGCTTGCCGCGGATCGCGGGACCGCCCTACTGGTGAAAGGCAGTGACACACTCATGCGAGGCCATCCAGCGCGTGGCGCCTTCGACCCCATCCCCTCGACACGCACCCGTCCGACGGTGACCGTCACGACTGCGCTGCCCCCGGTGTCCGAGGCCGCTGCCCTGGCCGTCCCGGTGGTCGAGGGGTCCGAGCCGCCGGCCGACCTCGGCATCGACTCGGCACACCTGTCCGTCGCGGGCTTCACCGGTGCCGCGGGCCAGACCTTCGTGCTCCCCGGCGCCGACGGGCGAGCCCTCGTCGCCCTGGGGATCGGGACCCTGGGCGGGGTCGACCTCACCCGGGTCCGCGACCTCGCCGCCGACTTCGGGCGGGCCGTGCCGCAGCACCTGACCCTGGCCGTGGAGCTGCCGACCGAGCGGACCGCCATCTCCGCGGGCGAGTTCGCCCAGGTGGTGGTCGAGGGTGTCCTGCTCGCCCGGTGGCGCTACCACGTGGGCCGGGGCGGTGACGACCCGACGCTGACGGCGCTGACCATCGTCGCGCCGGAGGCCGACCTCGAGGAGGCGCGGGCCGGAGCGCGGCGGGGCGAGGTCATCGCGCGGGCGGCCGCGATCAGCCGCGACCTCGCGAACTGCCCGGCGACGACCCTCTCCGCGGCTCGGATGGGCGAGATCGCTGTCGAGCTCGGCCCGGGTGCCGGCCTCGAGGTCGAGGTCTTCGACGAGCAGCAGCTCATCGAGATGGGCTGCGGAGGGATCCTCGGCGTCAACCTCGGCAGCGTCGACGAGCCCCGGCTCGTCCGGCTGCGCTACGTGCCCGACGACCCGACCGGCCACCTCGCGCTCGTCGGCAAGGGGGTCATGTACGACTCCGGCGGCATCAGCCTCAAGCCGAGCGATGAGTCGCACGCCCAGATGAAGAACGACATGACGGGTGCGGCGGCGATCCTCGGGGCGATGACCGCCCTGCGGGACCTCGGCTGCCGGGCCCAGGTCACGGGATACCTCTGCTGCACCGACAACATGCCCTCGGGCAGCGCCATGAAGCTCGGCGACATCCTCACCATGCGCAACGGCACGACGGTCGAGGTGCTCAACACCGACGCGGAGGGCCGGCTCGTCATGGCCGACGGCCTGTGCCTGTCCGTCGAGGACGGCGCCGACGCCATCATCGACATCGCGACGCTCACGGGCGCCTGCCTGCGCACCCTCGGGGTCGAGATCGCGGGAGTCATGGGCAACAGCGCCGACGTCATCGGCCAGCTGGAGGCCGCCGGAGCCCAGGCGGACGAGCCGGTGTGGGAGCTCCCGCTCTACCGGCCCTACCGCAAGCAGCTCGACTCGGGCATCGCCGACATGACGAACATGGGCGGCGTCAACGCCGGGTCGATCACGGCGGCGCTCTTCCTCGAGGAGTTCGTCGGCGGGACCCCGTGGGCCCACATCGACATCGCCGGCACCGCCCAGCAGCCCGCCGTCCGGACATGGCGCAACAAGGGCGCGAGCGGGTTCGGCGCCAAGCTGCTCATCGAGATGGCGACCGGCTTCACCGTGCCCGAGGTGTCGTCGTGAGCGAGACGGTCGCCGAGCCGGAGACCGAGGGCGGCGGCGGCTTCCTGGGCTGGATCGAGCGGGTGGGCAACAAGATCCCGCACCCGGCGATCATCTTCCTCGGGCTCATCGTCATCGTCATCGTCCTGTCGGCGGTGCTGTCCGCCTTCGGCGTCAGCGTGACGACGGAGGTGGCCGAGCCGGTCCAGACGACGGTGAGCCAGGACTACGACGACGGGGTCGGGTCGACCTACCCGTCCATCGACCGCGAGCCAGCCGAGGCCGAGCCCGCATACGAGATCCACCACGAGACGATCAAGGCCGAGAGCCTGCTGTCCCGTGAGGGCATCGCGCACATGTTCACGACGGTCGTCCAGAACTTCAACGACTTCGGCGTCGTCGCCGTCATCCTCGTCGCCATGATCGGCGTCGGTGTCGCCGAGGAGGCCGGGCTCATCGCGGCCCTGATCCGCAAGATGGTGCAGGTCGCTCCGCCAGGCGCGATCACCTTCATCATCATCCTGCTCGGCGGGATCTCCAGCATCGCGTCGGACGCCGGCTACCTCGTCCTCATCCCCCTCGGGGCGGCCGCCTTCGTCAGCCTGGGACGGCATCCCATCGCCGGCATCGGCGCGGCGTATGCCGGTGTCAGCGCGTCCTTCTTCGTCAACATCCTCATCACCCCGGCCGACGGCATCATCACCGAGGTGACGAACGAGATCATGCACGGCGTCGCGCCCAACGCGCCGCCGCTCAACGTCACCCACAACCTCTACTTCAGCATCGGCTCGACCATCTTCACGGCCATCGTCATGACGATCCTCACCGAGAAGTACGTCGAGCCGCGCCTCGGCACGTGGGACCCGTCGGAGCGCGCCGCCGACGCCCCCGAGGACCACGTCCCGACCGGCGACGAGCTGTCGCACGAGGCGCGCGGGCTCCGGCTCGCCGGCATCTACACCCTCGTCGCCGTCGTCATCGTCGCGCTGCTCACCGCACTGCCCAACGCGCCGCTGCGCAACCACGAGACGGGCGAGATCTTCGGCAACTCGCCGTTCATGAGCAGCCTGCTGTTCATCATCTCGATGCTGTTCCTCGCCGCCGGCCTCGGCTACGGCAAGGGCGCGGGCAGCCTGACCGGCAGCACCAACGTCATCAACGCCATCACGAAGACGTTCAACGGCCTGGGCGGGCTCATCTTCCTCATGCTGCTCATCGCCCAGTTCATCGCGTTCTTCAACTACTCGAACATGTCCCGGCTCGCGGCGACCTCGCTCGCGGACCTGCTCGGGCGAGCCGACATCGGTGCCCTGCCGCTGCTCATCGGCTTCATCCTGCTCACCTTCATCATCGACATCATCATGCCCGGGGTCATCCCCAAGTGGGCGATCATGGCGCCGATCTTCGTCCCGCTCTTCTACAACCTCGGCATCGCCCCGCAGACCCTCGTCGCGGCCTACCGCGTGGGAGACGGGCCGATGAACGTCGTGACACCGCTCATGGTCTATCTGCCGTTCATCATCCTGCTGTGCCAGCGCTACCGCGCCAGCTCGGGGATGGGCACGGTCGTCTCGATGATGCTCCCGTACACCGTCGTCGTCCTCGTGACGTGGATCGTCTTCTTCGTCATCTGGTATCTCATCGGCATCCCGTGGGGCCCGGGCGCG
Organism: Nostocoides sp.; assembly: GCA_039812405.1. Lineage (GTDB taxonomy): Bacteria > Actinomycetota > Actinomycetes > Actinomycetales > Dermatophilaceae > Nostocoides. Next base: position 10,610 of record JBDIAL010000032.1, on the reverse strand, counting down.
CCCGTCCATCTCGGATGACCGTGCGGGATCCTGCCGTCGATGGATGACGCGACCAGGGCACTCGTCGTCCTCGCGGCGGTCGTCGTCCTCTTCGTGTGGAACCGGCTGCCGGTCAGCGTGGTCGCCGTCCTCACGGCCCTCGCGCTGTGGGCGACCGGGCTCGTCACGACGGAGGAGGCCGTCGCGGGGTTCGGCGACCCCGTCGTCGTCTTCATCGCGACCCTCTTCGTCGTCAGCGAGGGCATCGACTCCACGGGGGTGACGACCTGGGCGGGGCAGGCGATCCTCGCCCGGGCGGGCACGGCATACGTCCGGCTGCTCGTCGCACTCGGCCTCCTCGCGGCCGTCCTCACCTCCTTCATCACGCTCAACGGGGCGGTCGCCGCCCTCCTGCCGCTCGTCGTCGTCGTGGCGCAGCGGATCGGGCGGTCGCCCTCGCAGATGCTCATGCCCGTCGTCTTCGCCGGCAGCGCCGGCGGGCTGCTCATGCTCATGAGCAGCCCGGTCAACGTCATCGTGTCGGAGGCCGCCCAGCACGCGGGCGAGGGGCCCTTCTCCTTCTTCTCCTTCACCCTCCTCGGCATCCCGCTGCTCGTCGGGACGGTCGTCATCGGCGCCGCCCTCGCCCCCCGGGTCCTGCCGGCGACCAGCCCCGAGCACACGCCTCCCGACCTCGGCCGGCACGCGGAGACCATCGAGGCGCACTACCGCCTGACCGACGGGTTCTACCGGCTCCGCGTGCGGTCCCGCTCGAGCCTCATCGGCGCCTCGGCCCGGGCGCTCGACCTCGACGGGCACCCCGGGATCCAGGTCGTCGGGGTCCAGACCCCGGAGGGCTACCCGGTCACCGACGTCATCCACGACGACGACATGCTCGTCGTGACGGGCCCCGCGGGCGAGGTGACGCGGTTCGTCGTCGACGAAGGGCTCGCGATCACCATGTCCGGCTCGGCGGACGCGGCGGACCTCCTGACCCGCGAGGCGGGTGTCGCCGAGGTCGTCGTCCCGCCCCGCTCCCGCCTCGTCGGCGAGGAGACCTACCCCGGGCAGAAGCGCGAGCACGAGCTCGTCGTCCTCGCCGTGCAGCGTCTGGGCAAGGACCTCGGGGACGGGCCCTTCGCGCTCGCCGAGGGGGACGCGATCCTCCTCCACGGCCGGTGGTCGGCCCTGGACCAGCTGAACCGGGACCGCGACATCCTCCTCGTCGACTCGCCAGGCCGCGTCCGCCGGCAGGCGGTCCCCTGGGGGCCGAAGGCGACCCGGGCCGTCATCGTCCTCGGCGTGCTCGTCGCGCTGCTCGCCTCGGGTCAGGTCCCGCCGGCCATCGCCGGGCTCGTCGGCGCGACGTTGATGGTCCTCGCCCGGGTCGTCACCGTGCCCCAGGCCTACCGGGCGGTGTCGTGGGAGACGGTCGTCCTCGTCGGGGCGCTCATCCCGCTGTCGACGGCGATCCGCAGCAGCGGGGCGGCGGACCGCATCTCCGACGTGCTCATCGACGCCGTCGGGACGCACCGTCCCTACCTGCTCCTCGTGGCGCTCTTCCTCCTCACGGCGGCCCTCGGGCAGGTCGTGAGCAACACGGCGACGGTGCTCGTCGTCGTGCCCATCGCGGTGTCGGCCGCCACCTCGGCTGGGATCCCCGTCAAGCCGGCCCTGATGGTCGTCGCGGTCGCGGGGTCGGCCGCCCTCCTCACGCCCATCGCGACGCCCGGCAACCTCATGGTCATGGCGCCGGGCGGGTACCGCTTCGGCGACTACTGGAAGCTCGGGCTCCCCGTCATGGTGTGGTGGTTCCTCGTCGCCATGGCGATCGTCCCGCTCGTCTGGGCCCTCTGAGCGCCCCTGCCCGGCCGTGCGGGGTGGTGCCGGGGCGGGGACTGTCGGTGGGGCCGGGCAGGATGGGCGTATGCCAGAGGGCCACACCCTGCACCGCATCGCCCGCGACCTCTCGGAGGCCTTCGCCGGCACGAGCCCCGTGGTCACCTCGCCGCAGGGCCGGTTCGCCGACGGCGCCGCGCTGCTGAGCGGCCGGCGTCTCGACCACGCCGAGTCGTGGGGCAAGCACCTGTTCGTCGAGTTCGCCGGCGACGCCTGGCTCTCGGTGCACCTCGGCCTCATCGGCACCTTCACCATCGACGCCGTGCCGTATGTCGGCGAGGTCCCCGTCGTCGGCCAGGTCCGGCTGCGTCTCCGGACGCCCGAGCACGTCGCCGACCTGCGCGGGCCCACGGTGTGCGAGGTCGTGACGCCGGACCGGGTCGACGCGATCGTGGCCCGCCTCGGACCCGACCCCCTGCGGGCCGACCAGGACCCGGACCGCGCGCTGGACCGCATCCGCCGCAGTCGCCGGCCGATCGCCGAGCTGCTCATGGACCAGAGCGTCGTGGCCGGGGTCGGCAACGTCTACCGCTCGGAGGTCCTCTTCCGCAACCGGATCCAGCCCTTCCAGCCGGGCGAGCGGCTGTCGACGAGGTCCTGGCGGGCCCTGTGGGCCGACCTCGTGCGCCTGCTGCCCCTCGGCGTCGCGACGGGCCGGATCGTGACCATCGAGGAGCAGGTCGAGGACGTCGAGACCCGGCTGCTGGCCGGGCAGCCGGTCGCCCTGGACCGCCGGGACTCCGCGGTCTACAAGCGCACGGGCGAGCCGTGCCTCGTCTGCGGGTCACGGATCCGCACCGAGGTCGTCGCGGGCCGCAACCTGTTCTGGTGCGGTCGCTGCCAGCGGCGCGGCTGACCGGAGGCCCCGGACGGTCCGCCGCGGAGGCGGAGAGCCGGTCGGGTCGATATCGTGGAGCGACCCGCCAGGACGCGCCTGGTCGGCCCGTCGGACCAGCGAGCGGGCCCCGAGGGTTCCGTGGTCGGCGGAGGGGATCGTTCGTGAACAGCACCCGCACCCGGGTGGCCGGTGCCGCGATCGCGGTGGTCGCCGCGCTCGCCATGACCGGCTGCGCCTCCTCCGGTGGCCAGGGCTCGTCCGGGACGAGGTCCCCGGCGACGTCCGCCGCGGCGACCTCGTCCACCTCGAGTGCCGCCACGTCGCCTTCGAGCCCGTCGTCGGCGTCCACGAGCGCGACACCGACGACGGTCGTGGCGACCGGGCGCGCCGACCAGCCGATCACCCCGCCGGGCACGAGGCTGCGGCTCGGTCAGTCGGCATACCTTCGGATCGGCACCGGCACGACGAAGGACAAGGACGCCTCGCGAGCCATCGTCAAGGTGACGGTCACCCGGATCCGCAAGGGGGTGAACTCGGACTTCGACGTGCTGAAGAACGCCGCGCAGTTCGCGGGCTACACGCCCTACTACATCGAGTCGACCGACGAGATCGTGTGGTTCGAGGGGAACCGCTACAGCCTTCCCTCCGTCGCCATCCAGCCCTCCGGGACCGGCGAGATCGGCACCGTCGTCACGTACGGCGGCTTCACCGCGTGCCGGTCGGCGACCTACGACACGACCGTGTCGATCGTCGGTGCGGTGCGGAAGCCGTGCGACATCGCGGTGGCCGGCAGCGGCGGCCGGGTGACCGGCGCGGCATACGACGGACCCTCCTCCTCCGCCTACGCCAAGAGCCCCGTCACCTGGCGCTAGCGGGGCCGTCGCACCGCACCCGCACCCGCACCCGCACGCCACCGCCGCTCCGTGGCCCGGCGACCCTGCATGAATCCGACCCAATCGGACAGTGTCATGCAGGCACTCGTGTTGCTGTGTAATATTGATTACATGACTAATCGAACAACGGCTGAGGCCTGGCTGGCAGGCCGGCTGCCGAAGGACTGGTTCACCGAGCCCGTCGAGGTCCGTCGGGACAAGGACGAGCTCGTCGTCGTCGGGACCCTCGCGGTGCCCGACCTTCCCGCGGACGCCGACGACTCCGAGCGCGCGGTCGCCGCCCGCGGGCGGGTCCAGGGGTTCCGCGAGGACACCCGCGAGCGGCGCATCGAGATCGCCCGCGAGCTGCAGCAGCTGTCCGGACGGACCGTCTCCTGGGGGGTCCGGGTGGGCGCGGACGGCGAGGAGGTCCTCTTCACCCACCTCGCCGCCCCTGTCATGACCCGCCTGCGCCAGCCCGAGCGGCAGGTCCTCGACACCCTCGTCGAGGCCGGTGTCGCCCGGTCCCGCTCGGACGCCCTCGCGTGGTGCGTCCGGCTCGTCGCCGAGCGATCGGAGACCTGGCTCGCGGAGCTCCGCGAGGCGATGACCCGGGTCGAGGAGGTCCGCCGGAAGGGCCCGACCGGGTGAGGCGCGCGGCGAGCCCCATGCCGGGCCTTATGCCGTGGGCGAACACTCCCGCGGGGGGAACACCGGGCGGCGGGTGAGGCGTTGCACGACCAGGCACCGAGTGGAGGGGTCACGCGAAGCACAGTGCATCCAGCGTGTCCCAGGCTCGGCGGATAGCATCGAGGGTGACTCGAGAGTCAGGAGCAGTACATGTTCGAACGGTTCACCGACCGCGCCCGTCGCGTTGTCGTGCTCGCCCAGGAAGAGGCGCGCATGCTCAACCACAACTACATCGGGACCGAGCACATCCTCCTCGGACTGATCCACGAGGGTGAGGGTGTGGCCAGCAAGGCTCTGGAGAGCCTCGACATCTCGCTGGAGTCGGTCCGCGCCCAGGTCCAGGAGATCATCGGCCAGGGCCAGCAGGCGCCGTCGGGACACATCCCGTTCACCCCGCGCGCCAAGAAGGTCCTCGAGCTCAGCCTGCGCGAGGCACTCCAGCTCGGCCACAACTACATCGGCACGGAGCACATCCTGCTCGGGCTCATCCGCGAGGGCGAGGGCGTCGCCGCCCAGGTGCTCGTCAAGCTCGGGGCCGACCTCAACCGGGTCCGCCAGCAGGTGATCCAGCTGATCTCCGGCTACCAGGGCAAGGAGGGCGCCGCGGGCGGCCCGACGGGCAGCCAGGGTGCGCCCGCCGAGGGCACGCCGGCCGGCTCGCTCGTCCTCGACCAGTTCGGCAGAAATCTCACCCAGGCCGCGAGAGAGGGCAAGCTCGATCCGGTCATCGGGCGCGAGAAGGAGATCGAGCGGGTCATGCAGGTGCTGTCCCGCCGCACGAAGAACAACCCTGTCCTCATCGGGGAGCCGGGCGTCGGCAAGACGGCCGTCGTCGAGGGGCTGGCCCAGGACATCGTCCGCGGCGAGGTCCCCGAGACCCTCAAGGACAAGCAGCTCTACACCCTCGACCTCGGCGCCCTCGTCGCCGGCAGCCGCTACCGCGGCGACTTCGAGGAGCGGCTGAAGAAGGTCCTCAAGGAGATCCGCACCCGCGGCGACATCATCCTGTTCATCGACGAGATCCACACCCTCGTCGGGGCGGGGGCCGCCGAGGGTGCCATCGACGCCGCGAGCATCCTCAAGCCGATGCTGGCCCGCGGTGAGCTGCAGACGATCGGGGCGACGACGCTCGACGAGTACCGCAAGTACATCGAGAAGGACTCCGCCCTCGAGCGCCGCTTCCAGCCCATCCAGGTCGCCGAGCCGACCCTCGCGCACGCCATCGAGATCCTCAAGGGCCTGCGCGACCGCTACGAGGCGCACCACCGGGTGTCCATCACCGACGCCGCCCTCGTCAGCGCGGCGAACCTCGCCGATCGCTACATCAACGACCGGTTCCTGCCGGACAAGGCGATCGACCTCATCGACGAGGCGGGCGCGCGGCTGCGCATCCGTCGGATGACGGCACCGCCGGACCTGCGCGAGTTCGACGAGAAGATCGCCGCGCTCGTCCGCGAGAAGGAGTCCGCGATCGACGGGCAGGACTTCGAGAAGGCCGCCCGGCTGCGCGACGACGAGAAGCGGCTGCGCGCCGAGAAGGCTGCCCGTGAGGGCGAGTGGAAGGCCGGCGACATGGACGTCATCGCCGAGGTCGACGAGGAGCTCATCGCGGAGGTCCTCGCGGCGAGCACCGGCATACCCGTCTTCAAGCTGACCGAGGAGGAGTCCTCGCGGCTGCTCCACATGGAGGACGAGCTGCACAAGCGGGTCGTCGGCATGGACGACGCCATCAAGGCGCTGTCGCAGGCCATCCGCCGCACCCGGGCCGGCCTGAAGGACCCGCGCCGTCCCGGTGGGTCGTTCATCTTCGCCGGACCCACGGGCGTCGGCAAGACCGAGCTGGCCAAGACGCTCGCGGAGTTCCTCTTCGGCGACGAGGACGCACTCATCCAGCTCGACATGTCGGAGTACAGCGAGAAGCACACCGTCTCGCGGCTGTTCGGCTCGCCTCCCGGCTACGTCGGGTACGAGGAGGGCGGCCAGCTCACCGAGAAGGTCCGGCGCCGCCCGTTCTCCGTCGTCCTCTTCGACGAGGTCGAGAAGGCCCACCCGGAGATCTTCAACAGCCTCCTGCAGGTTCTCGAGGACGGCCGGCTCACCGACTCCCAGGGTCGGATGGTCGACTTCAAGAACACCGTCATCATCATGACGACGAACCTCGGGACGCGCGACATCTCCAAGGGCTCGCTCGGCTTCACGGCCGGCCCCGACAGCCGCAGCGACTACGACCGGATGAAGGCCAAGGTCACCGACGAGCTGAAGCAGCACTTCCGGCCCGAGTTCCTCAACCGCGTCGACGACACGATCGTCTTCCCCCAGCTCACGCAGGAGGAGATCGTCGCCATCGTCGACCTCGAGATCGCCAAGCTCGACAAGCGGCTCAAGGACAAGGACATGGGCATCGAGCTGCAGATCGAGGCGAAGAACCTCCTCGCCAAGAAGGGCTACGACCCGGTCCTCGGCGCCCGCCCGCTGCGTCGGACGATCCAGCGCGAGATCGAGGACGTGCTCTCCGAGAAGATCCTCTACGGCGAGCTCAAGGCCGGCGAGATCGTCGCGGTCGGGGTCACCGGCGAGGGCAAGGACGCGACGTTCACCTTCACGGGCACCCCGCACCCGCAGGCCATCGAGGTCCCCCTCGTGGCGAGCGGCACCGGCGAGGCGGCCGCCGACTGACGGCTCCGCCACCGACGTATGCCGAGGGCCCCGGTTCCGTTCGATCGGAACCGGGGCCCTCGGCCTTTCCTCAGCTGGTGCGGGTCTCCCTCACCCGGTGCGGGTCCTCACCCTCAGCCGGCGGCGGCCGGTGCGGGCGTCGGAGCCGGGACGGGGGCGGCCTCGCTCAGCCGGGCGGACCGGGAGTGCCGCAGGCCGAGGATCCCGAGGACGGCGAAGACGATCGCGGCGACGAGAGCGGCCCAGGCGCCGTAGCCGGCGATGGTCCCGATGGTGGCGAACGCGTAGCCGTAGAGGAGCAGGCCACGCAGGGTGTTGCCCATGAAGAGGGTCTGGCGGAGCTCACCGAGCTGCTGGGTCGACGCGGCGTTCGGGGCGGTCTTCGCGGCGGCCATGTACTCGGCGCTGACCTGGCTGTAGGTCTTGCCGCCGGAGGCCTCGTTCATGTGGACGAGGATGAAGTGATCGGCGTATGCCCTGGCCTTCGGGCCGCTGTCGAGCGGGGTGCCGGCGTACTTGAGCAGGGCGTCCTTCTGCGCCTGCGTGGTGAGGGCCTCCGCCGTCGGCATCGTGATGTCCTGCGCCGTGAACTGGGTCTTGACCTCGTGGCCGATGAACGCGCTCGCCCAGAAGAGCAAGGCGGCACCGACCGCGAGCACCGCGGCGAGGGCGAGTCCGATGGAGGAGAAGATCTTGTCGATGGTGCTGCGCATGGTGTTCGCCTTCCTCGTGTCGGTCCCGGGGGGTGGTTCTCCGGGTTCCTTGCTCTCACCCTACTACTACGTGTCGTAGTAGCAAGACGCCCAGGCGACCGCGTGACCGTCTCGTGCGTCACACCGCCTACGATGACCGCCGTGACACCGCCCGCCGATCCCCCGTCCCGGCCCGTCGTCCGCCGGGCCGTCGCCTCCGACGTCCGCGCCATTCGGGAGCTCGTGCGGCCCCTCGCCGACCGCCGTGTGCTCGTCGCCAAGGACGCGGTCACCTACTTCGAGTCGCTGCAACAGTTTCGGGTCGCCCTCGTCGACGACGTCCTCGTCGGGTGCGGTGCCCTCCACGTCATGTGGGAGGACCTCGCCGAGGTGCGCACGCTCGCCGTCTCGCCGGACCGGCTGGGGCACGGCGTCGGCTCGGCGCTGCTGTCGGCCCTGCTCGACGACGCCCGCGACCTCGGGATCGACCGGGTCTTCTGCCTGACCTTCGAGACGGCGTTCTTCGCCCGGCACGGGTTCGAGGTCATCGAGGGCCAGGCGGTCGCGCCCCCGGTGTATGCCGAGCTGCTGCGGTCCTACGACGAGGGCGTCGCGGAGTTCCTCGACCTCGAGCGGGTCAAGCCCAACACCCTCGGCAACACCCGCATGCTGCGCGTCCTCTGATCCTGCCCGACCCTGCCGCGTCCCGCCCGTTCGGACTCCCGACCACGGCAGGGGAGTCCCCGGCGTGGGTCGCCCACCTCGCATACCGGACCCCGTAGGGTCGGCCCATGCCAGGGCCGTCAGCAGCGCGGGCGATCGTCGTCGTGGGGTGCCGTGGCATACCGGAGGCACTGGGCTCCACCTCAGCAGTCGACACAGCGGAAGGACATCGGGCATGAGTGCGTATGCCATGGGTCAGGCCGGGGCGCTCGCCGCCCTCCCCGAGGCCGACAAGATCACCGACGCAGGCAACACCCAGCTGCTCATCGCGGCGCTCGTCGGAATCGCCGTCGTCGTCCTCACGATCACCTGGCTGAAGATCCATCCCTTCCTCGGCCTCATGCTCGGCACGGCGGCGCTCGGCGTCGTCGCCTCCGTCGCCCCGGAGGACATCCTCGCCAGCTTCGTCAAGGGCTTCGGCAACACGATGGGCGCGGTGGGCCTGCTCATCGCGCTCGGCGCCATGATCGGCAAGCTGCTCACCGACACCGGCGGGGCCGAGGAGATCGTCGACCGGATCGTCGGCAACGTCTCGCAGAACAAGCTGCCGTGGGCGATGGCCCTCATCGCCGGGATCCTCGGCATCCCGCTGTTCTTCGAGATCGGCGTCGTCCTCCTCATCCCCATCGTCATCATGGTGGCGCGCAAGTTCGACATCACGCTCATGAAGGTGGGCATCCCCGCGCTCGCCGGCCTGTCCGTCCTCCACGGGTTCGTGCCGCCGCACCCCGGGCCGCTGGCCGCCATCGCGAGCCTCAACGCCGACGTGGGCCTCGTCCTCATGTTCGGCCTCATCGTCGCGGTCCCGACGCTCGTCATCGCCGGGCCGCTCCTCGCCCGGGTCATCGACCCGCTCGTCCCCGTCAAGGCCCCGGGCACCCCGGGATCGGGGTCCGCGGGCGGTCTCGTCCAGTCGCAGGGCATCGGCTCCGACGCTCCGCGGCTGGGCAAGCGGGCCAGCTTCGGCGCGGCGCTGTTCTGCATCCTGCTGCCGGTGGTCCTCATGCTCGCCCGGGCGATCACCGAGCTGACGCTCGACGAGGACAACGGCGTGCGGACCTTCTTCACCTGGCTCGGTGAGCCGACCGTCGCGCTGCTCCTCGCGGTGCTCCTCGCCATGGTGCTGCTCGGCTACCGCTCGGGGATGAACAAGTCGCAGGTCGAGAAGACCGTCGGCGGGGCGCTCCCCGGCATCGCCGGGATCATGCTCATCGTCGACGCCGGCGGCGGCTTCAAGCAGATGCTCGTCGACGCGGGCGTGGGCAACGTCATCGGGAGCATGGCGACCAACGCCGGCATCTCGGCCATCGTCCTCGGTTGGCTCGTGGCGGTCGGCATCCGGCTCGCGACGGGCTCGGCGACCGTCGCGACGATCACGGCGGCCGGCATCGTCGCCCCGCTCGCCACCGGGATGACGCCGAACCACCTGGCCCTGCTCGTCCTCGCCGTCGGTGCCGGGTCCCTCTTCTTCAGCCACGTCAACGACGCCGGGTTCTGGCTCGTCAAGGAGTACTTCGGCCTCACCGTCGGCCAGACGATCAGGTCGTGGTCGGTCATGGAGACCGTCATCTCCGTGCTCGGTCTCGTCTTCGTCCTGCTCCTCAACCTCGTCGTCTAGCGCTCGGCGTCGAGCCGCTCGCCGGGGGCTCAGGCCGGCAGCCGGAACCGCTCGCCGGCCAGCGGCTCGAGCAGCCCGTCGGCGACCAGCCCGTCGAGGCAGCGGTCGACGGTCGTCCGCTGCGGCGCGCACGCGTCGAGCTCGGACCGGTGCACCGCGTGGTGAGCGTCGCGCAGGACGGCGAGGATGCGGCCGCGGACCTGCCGGTCGGTCCCCTCGTAGGCCTGCCCGCGCCGCGCGGGTCCGTCGTATGCGGGGTGGCCGGCGAGCCTCCAGGCGCACCGGTCGGCGACGGGGCAGCAGGCGCACTGGGGCCCCCGGGCGGTGCAGACGAGGGCGCCGAGCTCCATGACGGCGACGTTCCAGACGGCCGCGTCCCGGTCGCCCGGCGGGACGGCCGAGGCAGCGAGGCGTCGCTCGGCCGCGGTGAGCGAGGGCGCGGCGAGCGGCTCCCCCTGCACAGCCCGGGCGAGGACCCGGCGGACGTTGGTGTCGACGACCGTCGTGCGGCCCCCGAAGGCGAAGGCTCGGACGGCCGCCGCCGTGTAGGCGCCGATGCCCGGCAGCGCGAGCAGCTCCTCCTCGGTCTCGGGCACCCGGCCGGCGTGCCGCTCGGTGATGGC
>JBDIAL010000031.1:0-24408 GCA_039812405.1 Nostocoides sp. | reverse complement strand
CGGGCCGAGCGGGCCGACGCGGTCCTCGTCAGCCAGGTCGTCACCCAGAAGGACGCCCACGTCCACAACACGACGGCCATGTCCGCGGCGTTCCGGGAGGCGTACCCGGCCGGGCAGGTGCCGCTGCTCGTCGTCGGCGGGCCGCGGTTCGAGGAGGGGTCGGCGGCCGCGCTCGGGGTCGACCGGGTCTTCGGTCGTGGCACGACGCCCGGCGAGGTCGCGAGCTACCTCGTCGACGCGCTCATCACCCACCCACGACCCCAGGAGGAGCGGTGGCAGCAGAGATCGGCCTGACCGTGACGCATCGTCGGTACGTGCCCTACAGCCACGCCCACTATGCGGGTGACCTCGTGGACGGCGCCTACTCGCTGGCGGCGTTCGGCGACGTCGCGACGGAGCTGTGCATCCGGACCGACGGCGACGAGGGGCTCTTCGCGTCCTACTCCGACGTCCAGTTCCGGGCGCCGGTCCGGGCCGGTGACATGCTGGAGATCGAGGCCCGGCTCGTGCGGGTCGGGCGGCGCAGCCGGGAGATCGAGTTCGCCGCTCGGGTCGTCGGGCGGGGGGCGCCGGAACGGGGCCCGTCGGCCGCCGACGTCGTCGACCCCCCGATCGTCGCGACGACCGCCCGCGGGGTCGTCGTCGTCCCCGCGATCGTCGCGACGACCGCCCGCGGGGTCGTCGTCGTCCCCCCGCCTTCCTGAGGCCCTCCCGCCCAGCCCGGCCGCTTTCCCTGCATGAGACTGTCCGAATGGGTCGGATTCATGCAGGGAGACCCGGCCCCCGCCACCTTCTCGGCGACCCGTGGCCGGCGGCGTTCAGGTTTCTCACGGTTCATCGCCTACCGTGTGTCCGTGCAGCACAGCGTGACGACCCACCGCGCGGCTCGTCTCGTCGGGGCGGCCGGGTCCGGCGCGCTGCTCGTGCTCGCCTTCCCCTCCTACGACCTGTGGTGGCTCGCTCCCGTCGCCGTCGCGGGCCTCAGCCTCGCGGTGTGGGGGAGCCGCCCGCGCTGGGCCCTGCTCAGCGGGTTCGTCTTCGGGCTCGTCTTCTTCTCGTGGTCCCTGTCCTGGTCGGGGACCTACGTCGGCAAGCTGCCGTGGTTCGCGCTCGCGACGATGGAGTCGCTCTATCTCGCCGTCATGGCAGGTGTCACGGCGTGGCTCCAGGGACGGCTGCTCGACCGGGGCCGGCGGTTCCTCGCGTATGCCGTCGTGCCGCTCGCGTGGGTCGCCCAGGAGTGGCTCCGCTCGACCGAGCCCTACGGCGGCTTCCCGTGGGTGCGGCTCGCCTTCTCCCAGGCCGAGAGCCCGCTCGCGCGCTTCGCGGCATACGGGGGAGCGCCCGGCGTCACCCTCCTCGTCGCGACGGTCGGCGTCTGCCTCGCGGCGGCCGTCCTCGCGCTGCGCGACCGGCGCCGGCTGCGAGCCCTCGGGGGACTCGTCGCGGTGGGGGCTGTCCTCGGGCTCACCGCGCTCATCCCCCTGCCGACGAGCGGTGCGAAGGTGACCGTCGCGCTCATCCAGGGCAACGTCCCCCAGGCGGGGCTGGAGTTCAACGCCCAGCGGCGCGCGGTCCTCGACAACCACGTCAAGGGCACGCTGCTGCTCGCCCAGCACCGTCCCGCCGACCTGTCCCTCGTCGTCTGGCCGGAGAACTCCTCCGACATCGACCCGCTGCGCAACGAGGACGCGAACGTCGAGATCCGTGCCGCCGTCGCCGCGATCCGGGCCCCGATCCTCCTCGGCGCCGTCCTCGACCAGCCGTGGCCGAAGCTCACCAACGCCTCGCTGTTCTACCGGACCCCGACGAGCCAGCCCGAGATGTATGCCAAGCAGCACCCGGTGCCGTTCGCGGAGTACATCCCGAACCGGTCGTTCTACCGGATCTTCAGCAAGCAGGTCGACCTCGTCCCGCACGACTTCACCGCGGGGCACCGGCGCGGCGCCTTCCTCGTCGACTCCTCCGAGGGCAGCTACTGGGCCCTCCCGACGATCTGCTTCGAGGTCGCCTACGACGGCCTCATGCGGGACGCCGTGACCCACACGACCAGCCACCCCTCGCTGCTCGTCGTCCAGACCAACAACGCGACCTTCGGGTACACCGACGAGTCGACGCAGCAGTTCGCCATCTCCCGGATCCGCGCCATCGAGCACGGCCGGGCGGTCGCCCACGTGTCGACGGTCGGGGTGAGCGGGTTCGTCAACCCCGACGGGTCGACGGGCCGGATCTCCACCCTCTTCACGGCCGACCAGATGGTCGGGCACCCGGTCGTCCGCAGCGGGCTCACCGTGGCGGACCGGATCGGGCCGACCCAGGACATCCTGCCGACCGCGCTCCTCCTCCTGCTCGCCGCGTCCGTGCTGCGCCGCCCTCGGCGGGCTAGTGTCGGAGTGCCCTCCACCATCGACCCCGTGAAGGAAGCCGTGTCGTGACGACCACCCCGGCAGCCCCCGGCACCGACACCTCGCGCCCCCCGCTGCGCCGCGTCGCCGTCCTCATCCCGACGTACAACGAGCGGGAGAACCTGCCCCGCATCGTCGCCCGGGTGCGCGCGGCCTGCCCGTCCGTCGACGTCGTCGTCCTCGACGACAACAGCCCGGACGGCACGGGCTCGGTGGCCGACGACCTCGCCGCGGTCGATCCCCAGGTGTTCGTCATCCACCGCGCCGAGAAGGCCGGCCTCGGCGCGGCATACCTCCAGGGCTTCACCTGGGCGCTCGACGAGGGCTACGACGCCGTCGTGGAGATGGACGCGGACGGCTCGCACCAGCCCGAGCACCTGCCGGAGCTGCTCGCCGCCGCGGAGGAGGCCGACCTCGTCATCGGCTCGCGATGGGTGCCCGGTGGCGCGGTCGTCAACTGGCCCGCCCATCGCAAGGCGCTGTCCGTGTGCGCCAACGCCTACACCAGGCTCCTCCTCGGGATGCCGGTCCACGACGCGACGGCCGGCTACCGGCTCTACCGGGCCGAGGCGCTCAAGGCGATCGGCCTCGGCGACGTCGCCTCGCAGGGCTACTGCTTCCAGGTCGACCTCACGCGGCGCGCGGTCCAGGCCGGTCTCACCGTCGTCGAGGTCCCCATCACCTTCGTCGAGCGCGAGGTGGGGGAGTCGAAGATGAGCCGGTCGGTCATGTCCGAGGCGCTGACCCGGATCACCGCCTGGGGGATCGGCTACCGCGCGGGCCAGGTCCGCTCCGCCGTGCACCGGGAGCCGACGTGGCACGAGCTGTAGGGAGCACGCCGTATGCCACCCGCCGTGGTCCGCGATGGGGCGGCGTCATCGCGGTGCTCCTGCTCGCGGCGGAGCTCGCCTCGCTCGTCCTCGTCGGGCGGCTCGTCGGTCCGCGGATCACCCTGCTCCTCCTGCTCGTCCAGGCCGTCCTCGGCTTCACGGTGGTCCGGCGCGAGGCCCGGCGGGCCTTCCGGGGGCTCACCGGCCTGACGACGACCGCCGACGGCACGACCGTCACCACGCCGACGCCCGGCTGGGAGGCGACCCAGGCCCCGCTCGGGGTGCTCGGGGGGCTGCTGCTGGCCATTCCCGGCTTCCTCAGCGACATCGCGGCCCTCTTCCTCCTCCTGCCGCCCACACGCCGACTCGCGAGCACGCTGCTGCGCGTCGCCGTCCTCGACCGCCTGGTCCGGCAGTGGACGGTCGTCACCGTGCAGGGGGCGACGACGACCACGACGACCCGGTCGGCCGACGGGACGACGACCACGCGGACCGAGGGCCCGGGGGACCCGGGGTCATCGGGAGAGCCGCCCACCGTCATCCGCGGGGAGATCACCGACCGCCGAGACGATTAGTGCGACCCCGGGTCGCCCGGCGGATGCGTCGCTCCCGGACACCTGGCCCGTCCCCGGCTGCGCCGTCTGTCCGGGAGCGACGCATCGACTGCTCGTTCCATCACCACGACCGGATGGTCCGGATCGTAGGGCGGGCAGGGGCCCCGTCAGAAGCAGGCTGACTTGGCCTGGATGGCGATGGACGTTCGCGCGGTGCCCATGGCGTTGCCCCTCTTGTAGATCACGTCCACGCCTTTGGCCTCCGCCGGGATCCTCGTTATTCGCAGATGGAGAAGGAGCATGCGTTGGTTCTGCTCACGCGGCTCGAGAGTGGAGCCCTTCAAGGGGGTCTTCTCTGTCCACCGGGGGTTGTGCGCCAGATCGTGGGGGGGCCACCCCGACCGCACGCCGAGGCCGATGTTGTCAATGGACGGAGACACGAACGACTCCACCAGTTCCATACCAGACGCATCTACCAGGGCCGCCGACTCGAGGGTCAAGGTGCTGCGTGAGTCGTTGCTGAGGGAGTCCATGGAGAACAACCAGTCCTGGTTGTCCAATGCCTTCACGCATTGGGTCGCCTCCACCTCGCCGAAGTCCAGGCCGTTGGCGGACCCGTACGAGCAGCCGGTCATGGTCACGGCAAGGGCAACGGCGGTCAGTGCGATATGCGACCTATTTGCCCACAAGGCGCCGGGCCGTTCCTTGTCCGGGCTTTGCGTTGGTACCACACAGATTGCTGTTCGAGTTGAAGGAGAAAGAGATCTTCGCGGTCGATGAGTAGCCTGTTTGTGATGACAGGTCGATACCGATGGCCCCTGACGTATCGGCGCCGCTGGCGTATGAATACGCACTGGTGCTGGAGATGGTGAAGTGGGAGCCCTTCTCCTGGTATACGCAGTAGGTGGCCGTTGGTGACGAGGTCGGTGCATATGTCCATGCACCGCCAGAGAAGTAGCGCACTCGAACCGTGTACGAGATGGGTATACCGTCACACGTCACCGCATACTTCCCGTAGTCGAAATTGGTGTAGTCATGCTGTCGACCGGTTGAGGAGGGGTACCCCTCCTCGGCAGTCGAGGAGGCCGTCGCTGTCCCGGATGCCTTGTAGCTGCCAAATGCACCGGAGCTCGATACCCCGACACCGAGCGTGCTGGTCGCGCCTCTCGAGTACGTCAGATCGTGCGAGATGGAGCTCTTGTTGGAGTAATGACCGCCGACCCACACTCCCCGATCACCGAGGTCAGCCTTGAAGACGGTACTGCACGAGGGGGCGCCTGGAAGGGAGAGGGACCTTGCCGGCCTCGTGCCGGCGATGTTGTGCGACAGTCTGATGTCACCTACGGATGTGACCCATGATTCCTCCGATGCTGGTGAGGTCGACGTGGACTTCATGCCGGAGTAGCTAAGTAGCGCACTCGCCCCGTCGGCAAATACCATCCGAAGTTCGGTGTTTACGTTGGAGTACTTATCGCTGGCCCTCGACAGGCTTGCGCTGGAGGGCGTCAGGTCGAAGCGTCCAGCCGTGTTGGTGGTCGCTACCGCAATGGGGGTCAAGGCTGCCGAGTCTCCGACCCTCATGACCCTCAGCACGTCGTTGCTCGGCCAGGCGTAGAGGACAACATGCACACCACTCAGGGCCTTGCCATCGCTGGCAAAGAGTCTTCCTGTCATTGAGCTTGGGGCGTCTGAGCTTGCTGCCGACGCCGGGATACCCGTCAAGGCCAAACCACATGCTCCCAGGCCAACCCAGAGTTTCCGCATGCCCCGCCCCCTCCTTCTGCCCTCCCCCTGAGGTGGTGAGCACGCTACAGTTCCAGAGGGCTGCCGTCCACCCGCGGGGTATGTAGCTGAGGTGAGTAGTGCAGTCCGCCCGGCGGATGCGTCGCTCCCGGACACCTGGCCCGTCCCCGGCTGCGCCGTCTGTCCGGGAGCGACGCATCGGCTGCTCGGCAGCGGCGCGTCAGGACCCGGCGAGTGCGCCCCGGCGCGCGAGTGCGGCCGATGCTTCCGGAGAGCACCGGCCGCACTCGCGCGCCGAGGGCGGAGGTCAGGCGGAGCGCTTGGTCTTCTCGCCGCGGGACTCGCGCAGCAGGGTGAGCCGCTCCTCGAGCAGCTCCTCGAGCTCGGGGATGGAGCGCCGCTCGAGCAGCATGTCCCAGTGCGTGCGAGCGGCCTTGACGTTCTTCACCTCAGGCTTCGCGCCGCCCTGCAGGAGCGCGTCCTCGCCGCACCGGCACTCCCACGTCGGAGGCACCTCGGCCTCGACGGAGAAGGGGAGCTCGATGCGGTGCCCCTGCGGGCATACGTAGACGGTGATCCGGCGCTCACTGGGGACGACGTTCTCGTCGCTCTCCATGCTGAACGCGCCCAGACGCGTGCCACGCAACGATCGTTCTGCCATGAGGGTCTCCCAACCTGATGTCCGACCGGGCCTCGCGGGTAGCGGTCCGGTGGTGTTCGCACGGTTCAACGCCAAGGGCGTCGTCAATTGTTCCGACGAGCCAGGGGCCCGGAAGGTTGCCGCCCCACCCGGATCTGCAGGGAACTCACAGCCAACGGTCAGGAACCCTCCAGTCGGGGTGGCGGGGGCGTCAGCAGGGCCTCAGACGACCTGCGGCAGCTGGTTGCCGGCGTCGAGGATGCCCTTGCGGACGTCGACGCGTCGCAGGATGGCGCCCCCGATGACGAAGAAGACGATGAGGGCGACGATGGCGATGCGGTAGGAGTGCGTGAACTGGTAGACGAGGCCGAACAGGAACGTCCCGAACCAGCTCGTCCCCCGCTCCATCGCCTGGTAGAAGCTGAAGAACTCGGCCTCCCGGCTGCGCGGCACGAGCTGGCTGAACAGGGAGCGCGACAGTGCCTGGCTGCCGCCGAGGATGACCCCGATGAGCACCCCGAGCGCGACGAACGGCAGGAAGGCCCGCTCGGGGACGAAGAACGCCAGCGCCACGACGACGACCCACGCGACGAGCGAGCCGAGGATCGTCCGCCACGCCCCGTAGCGGGCCGCGAGCCGCCCGAAGAGCAGCGCCCCGCCGAAGGCGACGAACTGGACGAGCAGGATGAGCTGGAAGAGCTGGGTCTGGGAGAACTTGAGCTGCTCGGCGCCGTAGAGGCTGGAGGAGCTGATGACGGTCTGGATCCCGTCGTTGAAGAAGAGGTATGCGATGAGGAACCGCTTGGTCTCGGGGAAGTACCTCAGGTCGGACAGGGTGCTGCGCAGCTGGCGCAGACTGCCCGCGACGATGCCGGAGTCGCGGGCGACCTCGAGCCGCTCGATGCCGCGCAGCCGCCACATCCCGATGACCGGGATGAGCGTGAAGACGGCCCACCACACCCCGGCGGACAGCAGGCTGACCCGGGCGGCCTGACCCTCGGTCATGCCGAGGGAGTCGTGGACGAGGAGCATGACGAGGTTGATCGCGAGCAGGAGGCCGCCGCCGAGGTAGCCGAAGGCCCAGCCGCGGGAGGACACCCGATCGCGGTCGTCGGGATGGGCGATCCGGCACAGGATCGAGTCGTAGACCACGAGCGAGGCCCCGAGGAAGACGGTCGCGAGGACCATGAGCCCGGAGCCCAGGGCCCAGCGGGTGCCCGTGACGAAGAAGAGGAGACAGGCGCACAGCGCGCCGGCATACGCGAAGGCACCGAGCAGCCGCGCCGGCCGGGGCGACCGGTCGGCGATGGCCCCGATGACGATGAGGACGATCGCGGAGACGATCGTCGCGAAGGTCACGGTGAAGGGGGCGAGGGAGCCGGGGGAGATGGGGATGCCGAGGACGTGGAGGTTCGTCGTGCACGTCGCGTCGGAGTCGAGGCCCGGGCAGGCCGCCTCGGTGGCGATGGCGGTGAGGTATGGGCCGAAGAGGACGGTCCCGACCGTCGTGACGAACGCCGAGTTCGCCCAGTCGTACCAGTACCAGGGCCGCTGGTAGCGGGCGTTCTCGGCATACATCCGGTCATCGACGGCGGCGTCGGTGGTCATCGGCGCGGGCCCGGGCTCAGTCGGCGAACTGCCAGTGCCAGGGCTCGGGGAGGGACCCGGTGGGCTCGGCCCACGCGGGGTGGTACCAGCCGTAGGTCGGGCCGTTCTGCTTCATCCACTCGAAGGCGGCCGTGCCGAAGCTGTTGACCCCTCCGCACAGGTCGACGGCGAGCCCGAGGCCGTGCTGGCTCGTGCCCGGCGTGGCGGCCCACCTGCCCCGGCTCGCCTTGACGCTCACCTGGTCGGCGTACGAGCGGTAGGAGGAGGTGACGCACAGCGGGGAGCCGGTGTCCTTGGCATACGCGGCACTCATGGCGTTGAAGGCGGCGGCCGCCTTGGGTCGGAGCGACATACCGGGAGCCTTCCACAACGGGCAGAGCGCGGAGGCGGGGAGCCGGCCGTTGGGATAGGTCGCGTCGTTGTCGCTGCACGGCGTGCCGACGTCCTGGATCGAGGTGCCGGACTTCTTCATCTCCGCGAGGAGGCTCCGGTATGCCGTGCGGGCCTCGGGGGTGAGGACGCCCGCCAGCACCGCGACGAGAGGACCGGCCTTCGCGAGGTCCTTGGCGTGGGTGGCGCGCAGGTCGGCGAGCTTCTGCTGCTGGGCCGCGACGAGCTGGTCCGCCGCCGTCTTGGCCTTCTTGGCCGCGGCCGCCTCGGCCGTGGCCTTCGCGCTCGCCGCCCGCGCCCGCTGGGTCGCGAGCTGCTGCTGCTGCGACAGCGCGTTGAGCGTCGCGAATGCCTGGGCCCGGGTGTCGGTGAGATACGTGAGGTCGCCGACCGGGTTGCCGACGTCGGCGGGGGAGTCCTTCATCGAGTCGATGACGCCCATGACCTCGGCGACCGAGCCGCCGCCCTCGGTGTAGGCGTAGTAGGCCCAGGCGCGCAGCCGCTGGCGCTCCGAGGCCACCTCGATGGCGTAGAGGTCGGAGAGGTCCTGCTGCCGCTTGGCCTCGGTGGCCGCCTGGGCCTGGGCCTGGGTGGCGTCGGCGTAGGCCTCGAGTGCGGCGTTGGCCCGCCCGGAGAGGGCGTCGAGCTGGGCGACGACGTCGGCGAGCCTCTTGTTGACGCCCGCGAGCTCGGTGCGCAGGCTCTGCGCGGCGGCGACCTGGGCGGCGAGGGCGGCGCCGGACAGGCCCTCCTCGCCCGTGCCGCCGGAGGCCCCGGTCGCCGTCGACGACGTCCCGGAGGGCGCGGAGCTGCTGGGCGAGGAGTGGGACGACGAGTGCGACGAGGAGCCGGAGCCGGGGGGACGGGAGGTCGAGGACGACGAGGACGACGAGGACGACGAGGACCTCGACGAGGAGGGGGAGCTCGCTCCCGTCGTGGGGGTCGGCCCCGGGTCGGTCGTGGTCGTCTCGGTCGTCGCGTCGGCGCTCGACCCCGACTGCGTCCCGTCCGCGCGAGCCCCGCCCGCCGACCCGAGCAGGAGCGCGAGGGCAGCCGCCGTCGCTGCAGCGGCCGTGGTCGCCCGCCGTGTCATTGCCACCGCCAACCCGATGCGATCCGCGCGACCCCCTGCTGGCGCGCCTGTCGATCACTGCCGAGACTACCGCTCGGCTCGGGGTCGGCGAGGGTGACTGGCGGAACTGCCGGGCCCTCGTGAGCGGCGGCGGACGGGTGGATTCGTCCACAGGACCATGACATCGGGCGCCGTCGTCCACAGGCCTGGTGTGGGGGTATGCGGCGCTCGGGACCGCCCGCTGATCAGTCCGGGTGCGTGGCCGGATCCGCCCGAGGTGCGCGGCCGGACCCGCCCGAGGTGCGCGGTCCGGATGCGCTCACGGTGACCCGGCCCGGCGGGACAGCGGAACAAGGGCTGGGAGAAGGGAGCACGGGCGGTGGAAGGAGCACGGGCGGTGGAAGAGGAGCACGGTGATGCGCGATGACGAGCGAGGGGATGGCGAGCGAGGGGTGGAGCGATGACGGCTGAGATCGACTACCTCAACGAGGTGCGGATCCGGGGGCGGGTGGCGGCGGACCCTGCCTCGCGGGTGCTGCCCAGCGGCGACGAGCTGCTCACCCTGAGGGTCGTCGTCGGCCGGGGTGACCGGCCGGCCCGGGGACGCGACGGGCCGGGGGCGACCTCGCGATCGGTCGTCGACACCCTCGACGTCGCGTGCTGGTCGGCTGCGACACGACGAGCCGCAGGTCGGTGCGTCGCCGGCGATGTCGTCGAGGTCGAGGGCGCGCTGCGACGGCGGTTCTTCCGCTCCGGCGGCTCCCCGGCGAGCCGTTACGAGGTCGAGGCTCGGTCCCTGCGCCGGGCGAAAGGCGGAGCGAAGGGCCGGGCGGAGAGCCGGAAGGGCCTGACGTGACCCCGGGGGCCCGAACCGTGAACCCCGAGCTCCGCCCGGCGCAGCGACCCCGGGTCCTCGCCCGGCGGGACGACCCCTGCCCTCGCCTGGCGGAGCGAACCCTGTCCTCGCCCGGCGGGACGAACCCTGCCCTCGCCCGGTGCCCCTTTGTCGGGTCACCCGATAAAGGGGCACCTTGCGGGGGAAGCGTTCTCGGGTGAGGTGCCCGTTTGTCGGGTCACCTGCGGGGCGGCTCAGCCCACCCCGCGGACCGTTGTCGGGTCACCCGATCCAGCCCACGGGACGTTGTCGGGTGACCCGATAAAGGGGCACTTTGCGGGGGAAGCGTTCTCGGGTGAGGTGCCCGTTTGTCGGGTCTCCTGGTCCATGGCTCAGTTGACCTGGTGCAGCTCGGCTCACCCAGCCGCTCCGGGTGCCCGCCGCACGGTTCGGGCCCTCTCGAACCCGGCATACCACCACCCCGCCTGCCCAGCCCGCGGGGCGTTGTCGGGTCACCCGATGAAGGGGCACGCGGGGAGGGTTGTCAGCGGGCGCGGTTACGGTGGCGGAACGCCGTCGTCACCGTCGGCGCATCCGCTCCGACCACCCGTCGGACCACCTGTTGCAGGAGGACACCATGAGCACCCTGCCGGACCGTCCGCGCACCGCGCTGCTCGTCGTCGACGTCCAGAACGCCGTCGTCGCCGACGCCCATGACCGCGACGCCGTCGTCTCGAACGTGCACACCGTCGTCGACAAGGCCCGGGCGGCCGGCGTCGAGGTGATCTGGGTGCAGCACAACGCCGACCATCTCGTGGCGGGGACGGAGTCGTGGCAGTACGTTCCCGAGCTCGTGATGGGCGAGCACGAGCCGGTCGTGCAGAAGCGGTTCGGCGACTCCTTCGAGGACACCGTCCTGGAGGACCTGCTCGCGGACCATGGCGTGGGCCGGCTCGTCGTCGTCGGGGCGCAGACCGATGCGTGCATCCGCTGCACGCTGCACGGGGCGATCACCCGAGGCTACGACGCGACTCTCGTCAGCGATGCCCACACCACCTCCGACCTCAGTGCCTACGGGGCACCACCACCGGAGCAGGTCATCGCTCACACCAACCTCTACTGGACCTACCACGAGGCTCCCGGTCGCACCGCCGGTACGGTGCGGACCGCCGACCTAGACTTCGCCCGGGCCGACCTCGGGGCCAGCCGCGATGAGGAGTGAGCCCGGGACGACTGGGCCCGGGACGACTGGGCCCGCACCCGCCGACCGCCCGGTCGTCACGATCCGCTACTGCACGGACTGCCGGTGGATGCTGCGGGCGCAGTGGTACCAGGGAGAGCTGCTCCAGACGTTCGCCGACGACCTCGGGGGAGTGCTCCTCGTCCCGTCGCGGGGCGGGATCTTCCGGGTCGAGGTCGGTGGGACGGGTGTCTGGAACCGCAAGACGGACGGGGGCTTCCCCGACATCGTGGAGCTGAAGCGTCGTGTCCGGGACGTCGTGGCACCGGGTCGGGACCTCGGCCACGCCGACCGGGTCGCCCCGTGAGGAGCTGCTCCGGTGGGCGGACCCCGGTGGCGAGAGCCCCGGCATACCCGATGGTCGCGATGGTCGGGCGGTTGCCGGCGGGGCGTGACAGGATCGACGGGATGACGCTGGACCCTGCCCACGAGCGACGGCTGCGCGACCTCGCCCGGCTGCGCCGTGTCCGGGACCGGATCGACCGCGACTTCGCCGAGCCGCTCGACGTCGAGGCGCTCGCGCGCGGGGTCCACCTGTCGGCCGGGCACCTGAGTCGTGAGTTCCGGCGGGCCTACGGGGAGTCGCCCTACAGCTATCTCATGACGCGGCGGATCGAGCGTGCGATGGCACTGCTGCGTCGCGGCGACCTCAGCGTGACGGAGGTCTGCTTCGCGGTCGGGTGCTCCTCGCTCGGCACCTTCAGCACGCGGTTCACCGAGCTCGTCGGGGTGTCGCCGAGCATCTACCGGCGCGAGGCGGTCGCGACGCAGGGGATCCCGGCCTGCGTCGAGAAGCAGGTGTCCAGACCGGTCAGGAATCGAGAAGCACTGGTCGGGGCGCCGTGGCTAGCGTGAGCGTCATGGACCTCACCATTCACGCCAGCTTCCTCCCGCACACCGACCCCGACGCCTCCCTGGCCTTCTACCGCGACCTGCTCGGCTTCGACGTGCGTCAGGACGTCGGTCAGGGCGCGATGCGCTGGCTGACCATAGGGGCGCCCGGCCAGCCGGACACCTCCATCGTCCTCGCCCCGCCGGCCATCACTCCCGGCATCACCGACGAGGAGCGCCGCACCATCACCGAGATGATGGCCAAGGGGACGTATGCCGTCCTCCTCCTGAGCACCCCCGACCTCGACGCGACCTTCGACCGGCTCCAGGCGGCCGACGTCGACGTCGTGCAGGAGCCCACCGACCAGCCGTACGGCGTCCGCGACTGTGCGGTGCGCGACCCCGCGGGTAATCTCCTACGCATCGACGAGATCCGTTGACCCTGGCGGCTTCCCGACGCAGCCCGGCCCGGTCGCATACGACCGCGCCGGGACCCCCCGAACACCGGACGAACGGAGACCCATGAGCACGGCCCGGCCGGCTGCCGACCGCCACGACCGGATCCGGGTCGTCGGCGCACGCGTCAACAATCTCAGGGACGTCAGCGTCGACATCCCCAAGCGTCGGCTCACCGCCTTCACGGGCGTGTCGGGGTCGGGCAAGAGCTCGCTCGTCTTCGGGACCATCGCGGCGGAGTCGCAGCGACTCATCAACGAGACGTACAGCGCGTTCGTCCAGGGGTTCATGCCGACGCTGGCCCGGCCGGACGTCGACGTGCTCGAGGGGCTGACGACCGCCATCATCGTCGACCAGGAGCGGATGGGCAGCGACCCGCGCTCGACCGTGGGCACGGCGACGGACGCGAATGCCATGCTGAGGATCCTGTTCAGCCGGCTGGGCCAGCCCTATATCGGCTCGCCCCAGGCATTCTCGTTCAACGTCGCCTCGATGAGCGGGGCTGGGGCGGTGACCCTCGAGAAGGCCGGGCGGCAGACGAGGGAGCGGCGCAGCTTCAGCGTCGTCGGAGGCATGTGCCCGCGGTGCGAGGGGCGGGGCGCGGTGACCGACTTCGACCTCACCGCGCTCTACGACGAGAGCCTGTCGCTCAACGAGGGGGCCCTGACCATCCCCGGCTACAGCATGGACGGCTGGCACGGCCGGATCTTCCGGGGCTGCGGGTTCTTCGACCCCGACAAGCCGATCAGGCGGTTCACGAAGCGCGAGCTCGAGGCACTGCTCTACAAGGAGCCGACGAAGATCAGGGTCGACGGGATCAACCTCACCTACGAGGGCATCGTCCCGCGCATCCAGAAGTCGATGCTGTCCAAGGACCGGGAGGCGATGCAGCCGCACATCCGGGCCTTCGTCGACCGAGCCGTCACCTTCGCGACCTGTCCGGAGTGCGGGGGCACGCGGCTCAGTGAGCTGGCGCGGTCCTCGCGGATCGCGGGGACGAACATCGCCGAGGCGTGCGCGATGCAGATCACCGACCTGGCCGAGTGGGTGCACGGCCTGTCGGACCCGTCCGTGGCACCGCTGCTCACCGCCTTGTCCGAGACCCTCGACTCCTTCGTCGAGATCGGGCTGGGCTACCTCAGCCTCGACCGTCCCTCGGGCACCTTGTCCGGGGGAGAGGCCCAGCGCACCAAGATGATCCGCAACCTCGGGTCCTCGCTGAGCGACGTCACGTACGTCTTCGACGAGCCGAGCGTCGGCCTCCACCCGCACGACATCCAGCGGATGAACGAGCTGCTCCTGCGGCTGCGGGACAAGGGCAACACCGTCCTCGTCGTCGAGCACAAGCCGGAGATGATCGCGATCGCCGACCACGTCGTCGACCTCGGTCCGGGCGCGGGGTCCGGCGGGGGAGAGGTGGTGTTCGAGGGGACCGTCGCCGCGCTGCGGGAGAGCGGCACGATCACGGGTCGGCACCTGGACGACCGCGCCTCGCTCAAGGAGTCGACGCGCAACGCCACCGGTGCCCTGGCGATTCGTGGGGCGAGCGCGCACAACCTGCGCGACGTCGACGTCGACATCCCGACCGGCGTGCTCGTCGTCGTGACCGGCGTCGCCGGCTCGGGCAAGAGCTCGCTGATCGACGGCTCCGTGTCGTCCAGGGACGGCGTCGTCACCGTCGACCAGACGCCGATCCGTGGGTCCCGTCGCAGCAACCCGGCCACCTACACCGGTCTGCTCGACCCGATCCGCAAGGCGTTCGCCAAGGAGAACGGCGTCAAACCCGCTCTGTTCAGCGCGAACTCGGAGGGGGCCTGCCCGAACTGCAACGGCACGGGCGTCGTCTACAGCGACCTGGCGATGATGGCCGGGGTCGCGGCGCCCTGCGAGGTATGCGAGGGCAAGCGGTTCGAGCCGTCGGTCCTGGACTACCACCTCGGTGGCCGGGACATCAGCGAGGTCCTCGCGATGTCGGTCGACGCGGCCATGGCGTTCTTCGGGGCGAAGGGTGCGGACGGAGTGCCGGACGGAGGAGGCGCAGCCGTCCCGGCGGCGCACCGGATCCTCGAGCACCTGTCCCAGGTCGGCCTCGGCTATCTCACGATCGGGCAGCCGCTCACCACGCTGTCCGGTGGGGAGCGGCAGCGCCTCAAGCTCGCGACCCACCTCGGCGACAAGGGCGGCGTCCTCGTCCTCGACGAGCCGACGACGGGCCTGCACCTCGCCGACGTCGACCAGCTGCTCGGCCTGCTCGACCGGATCGTCGACTCGGGCAAGACCGTCATCGTCATCGAGCACCACCAGGCCGTCATGGCCCATGCCGACTGGATCATCGACCTCGGCCCGGGCGCCGGACACGACGGTGGCCGGGTCGTCTTCGAGGGCACCCCGGCCGACCTCGTCGCGGACCGGACGACCCTCACGGGACAGCACCTCGCGGCATACGTCGGGGTGTGACCGGGGCGGGGACCCGGGGGACCGGAAGACCGTGCCGATCCCGCCCGAGGCTACGGTCGGTATCCCGCCGCCTCGGCAACGGCAGACTCTGCCGTATGGTCGCGACAACCCGCTACCTCGTCAACGGCATCTCCCTCGCCGTGTCGTCCCGCGGGCCGTCCTCGCGTGGGTCCGCGCAGCACCACCTGCCGGTCGTGCTGCTGCCCGGGACGGCCGCGACGGCCGCCGACTGGGACACCGTCGCTGCAGACCTGAGCCGTGACCGGATGGTGCACGCGGTCGACCTGCGAGGCCACGGGGACAGTGCATGGCCGGGGGAGTACTCGATCGAGCTGATGGCGCGCGACCTCGTGGACCTGCTACCGCGGCTTGCCGCCGAGGTCGACGTCGTCGGTCACTCCCTCGGTGGTCTGGTCGCGTGCTTCTCGGTCTCCGTCGACCCCGGCGTCGTGCGCAGGCTGGTTCTGGAGGATGTCGGGGTGCCGCACCCTCGCATACCGGCCACACCGGCCCGGCCCGACGGAGACCTGGGCTTCGACTGGACGGTCGTCGAGCAGATCCGGCCGGAGATCGACACCCCGGCACCGCACTGGCGGGCCACGCTGTCCCGGATCACGACCCCGACGCTGGTGATCGGGGCGGCGCGACGAGCTTCGTGCCGCAGGAGCACGTGGCCGAGCTCGCCACACTCCTGCGGCACGGTCGCGCGGTGACCATCGACGCCGGGCATACCGTCCACGCGACGAGGCCACGGGAGTTCGTCCGCGCAGTCCGCGACTTCCTCGACGCGGAGGTGACCTGACGCCGGATCGGTGGACCGGTGGGTCGAGGAGCGGAAGGGTGAGGTCGTATGCCTGTGCTCGACCGGCCGGGAACGGACTGGCTACCCTCGGGAGCCGTGAACAGCGTGACCGTGCGGACCGCGACTGCCGCGGATGTCGATGCTCTCGTCCACCTTCGGGCCGAGATGTTCGTCGCGATGAACGTGGCCGAGACGACCAGTCGTTGGCGTGCCAATGCATACCAGTGGTTCGCCGACAGGGTCGACGACTCGGACTACTGCTTCGTCGTGGTCGAGGTCGGCGGTCAGATCGTGAGCTGCGCCGCGGGAGCGATCCGCGACGCCGCGCCCTCGCCGGCCGTCCCGGACGGCCGTGACATCCTTGTCAGCAACGTCTGCACGGCCACCGCCCACCGCGGCCTCGGCTACGGTCGGGCGGCGTTCGACGCGGTGATGGCCTGGGCCCGCCAGTCCGGTGTGGGCCGCGCCGAGCTCATGGCCACAGCAGGCGGGCGGGGGATGTACGAGCGCGCCGGGTTCCGCGAGGCACCGTCCCCCGCCATGCGCGCCGCGCTGAGGTGACCGGGCGGCTCAACGAGGTCGACCCGATCCGCTTCCGCCCGCACCCTCACGAGCTCGGGATGCAGCATGACCTCAATCGGACGACCCTCGGACGGGATGCGTCGCTCCCGGACACCTGGCCCGTCCCGGACAGGGCCATCGGTCCGTATACGACGCATTCGGCCCCTAGGACAGATGAGCCCGAAGCAGCCCCGCCCGAACTGGCAGGCACGGGAGTTGATGAGCCGGGAGGACGAAGGGGATGTTGCGATCGGTGGGCAGGGCCGTGCCACGATCGTCTGGTGTCATCGGTGATCCTCCGACCTCGGCTTCCTGCTGACCTCTCCGCGCTGGCCCGGGTGCTGCGGGAACGGCAGCCCAGTGATGCGGTATCCCTTTCGAGACCCTCTGCCCGTTTCCGTCGAGGAGTTCCTCCATGCCGAGGATGCGTTAGCAGCATGAACCGCAGAGGTCGACGGGAGGCCCATTGGCCACGTTGATGCGGGAGCCTGGCGAATCACTTCCCCGTGAGATCGCCGCATCCGAAGCTACCGGTAAGTGAGGAAAGACGTTGTCAAGCCGGATTGTGCAGTCACTCGTTTGGTGGTGTGCAGCCGTGCTGTGCGGCGCTGGCGGCTTCTTGGCTCTGAGCGTACGGACGGGCGCCTGCTCATCCAATGGCACGTGCACTCTGTCTATCCCGAGTAGCGCTATGATTTTTGGCGTTCTTTTAATTGGTGCCTGCGTCTACAGCGCCATCCGTGGTATTCGATTGTCCCGAACGTCGAGACCAAATTCTTAGTATCATTCTTAGTATCGATCCACCGACTGGATGTGGTTCGAGGTCGGCGAGGTCCGATTTCGGACGTTGATCTTCTTGCGAGGGGTGCGGGTGATCACCCGTCCTGGGACTGCCGGCTGTGAGCGTGTCAGAGCGCCTCGACGGTGATGCGCATCGTTGCGGTCAGCAGTGGAAGATAGCAAGGCATCGTCAAGCACCGATAAGCGACATTATGTCAAGTACGGCACTGGGTCATTCGTGTTGAGGTCGAGGAAGTCGGTGAGCCAGGCGCGAATCTCACGCAAGGTGCCCTGGTCGATCTGTCCGGCGTGCTTGGTGATCCGGCGCCGGTCGATCGCACGGGGCTGCTCGGTCATGGCGAAAGATGCCGTCTCGATCAGGCCGGGCGAGCCGCCGAGGCGGACATGGTTGGGCAGGCCGCGGTCTCGGGTAGTGATCGGGAGCACGATCACTACGTTCGGGATACTGGCCAGGTAGTCGTTGCCGGACACGACCACCGCGGGCCGGTGGCCGGACTGCTCGGAGCCGATGACGGGGCTGAGGTCCACCCAGACGACCCGGCCGCAGAACAGGTCAGGCACCGTCAAGTCCGTCCTCGCCGACCGCATCCCACTCGGCGGTCTCAGCGATGTAGTCGTCTTCGACCGGCAGGGCCGCATAACCGGCGCGGACTGCGGCGAACCGTTGCAGCCGGTCGTGCTCGTCCAGCAGCTGCTCCAGCAGCACGGCGGGCGTGACACCTTGCGCACGCGCCCGGTCGTTGATGCGGTCGCGCGCGCTCGATGTGACCTTGATGGTGGTAGTCGTGGCCATAAGCACATCGTATCCTCTTCAAGCTACTATCTGGTAGCCGATAGACGCTACGATATGGGCACCACTCCATCGGTAGGGATCGAAACTCGGTCGCCTCCAACTCCCTGGCGCGCTTGGATCGACCCCGTGACATCTGATCGGATCCTCCTGGCCAGGCACGGCAAGACCCTCTGGAACAGTCAAGGACGTAGGCAGGGACAGCTCGACTCGCCACTTCTCACAGAGGGGTGGGAGCACGCCCGTTCACTAGCCGCTCTTGCGCGCCGACGTGAGATCGACGCGATCTTCACCAGCCCGCTGGGCCGCGCGCACCAGACCGCCGAGGTTTGTGCTGATGCGCTCGGAGTTGACTTGACCATCATTGATGAACTTGCAGAACTCCACCACGGGGCGATGGCTGGACTGACGGAGTCAGAGATTCGGGAGCAGTACCCGGGGCAGCTCGATGAGCGCCAGAGGAACAAGTACCACTGGCGCTTTCCCGGTGGAGAGAGCTACGCGGATGTCCACGTGCGCGCAGGCGCCGCCTTGGACAAAGTCGTCCGAGACCACCGGCCCTGCCGACCGCTGATCGTCTCGCACGAGATGATCGGGCGCATGCTCGTCAAGAACCTGCTGGACATGTCGCCCGGGGACGCTCTCACACTGCAACAGCCGCATGACGTCGTGTTCGAGGTCGCTCTCGCATCGGGGACATCGAGAACACTCAGCACCCTGAGCACGTCGTCGTAGCTGGGACGTCTCCTACGCCCACGTCGGATGAGACGGGACGACGAGCTCCTTGAGCTCGGCCAGGGTCCGGATCCGATGCCGGGCCCCCGTGAAGTTCTGGGACTTCACGAATTCGTTGTACACGACAGCACAATCGATGCCAGCCGCCAGCGCAGACGCGAGTCCTCGGGACGAGTCCTCGACGACAAGAGCGTCGTCCCGCTCGGCACCGAACCGCTTGAGCGCGGTCAGATATGGCTCCGGATCCGGCTTGGCCTGCACGTAGTCGTCACGGACCAGCACGAAGTCCATGTACTGGCGGATCAGACGTCCTTGGTGGATGAGCTCGAAGTCCTCGCGCGTCGACGTCGTCACGATCGCCATGCGCACGAGGTGCGACAGCTCGGCGAGGGCATCGACGACCCCATCGACCTCGATCCGCTCAGTCCGCAGATACTCCTGGTAGTAGGCGTTTCGGATCTCGCGCAGCCTGTCGATGGTTCGGTCATCGACGCCGGCTGCCTTCGCCTGAGCCCACGTTCCCGCACCCTGGGTCATGTCCGCGAGGTACTGGTCCTTGTCGAGAACCAGGCCGATCTCGGCCAACGCCCGCTCCCCTGCCCTGAAGTACCACTGCTCCGTGTCGACCAGCACACCGTCGTGATCGAACAAGATGTACTTCTTCATCGACGCCGTCCTGCACTCGGAGCTGCATACGGCGGATGGTCGGTGCGCCGTGGCAGACCAGCGGGTCGACGGTGATTCGGTCCGAAACGGCTGCCAGCCTCGCTCATGTTCGAAACCTACGCCCGGCGGTAGACGTCGGTGCGGTGACCGATCCGCCGAGGTCCCCCGCTGTGAGCCCATGTCCCCTGCGGATCGCCGCCGTCGCACAAGTCAGCCTCGAGGAGTCGAGCCTCCGCCGGTTCGAGGTATGCCAGGACCACCGCATAGACATCGGATACCTCGACCCAGCCCAGCCTCCCCTCGACCCAGCCCAGCCTCCGCCGGGTCGAGGTATGCCAGGACCACCGCAGGGGCATCGGATACCTCGACCCAGCCCAGCCTCCCCTCGACCCAGCTCAGCCTCCGCCGGGTCGAGGTATGCGGGAACACCGAGGGGCAGGCGGGCCGGGCCGGACGGTGTCTTTGCGGGGGCCCGGATCCGTAGGACTACGCAGCCGGGACGAGCGGCTCGGCGCCATCCTGGAACCATCCGACCGAACAGGAGGGATCGGCATGGGCATGGGGACCGGCACAGGGGTCGGGACGGGTACGACCAGCGGCATGGAGGTCTGGCGGGTCGCGGTGCGCGCCGCCGTCGTCATCGGGGTCACCGTCGGGGTGACCGCGGGCCTGGAGTGGATCGTCTACCGCGGGGATCCCTCGGCGGACGCGGACATCGGCCTCGGAGCGGTGACGATCCTCGCGGGAGCGGTGACGAGCCTCGGCTGGGCGTGGCGCGACGCCCGGTCGGCAGGGACCCGTCGGGCGGCGCTCCGCTGGGCCGTCGTGGCCGCCGCCGTGGTCGTCGCAGAGCTCGTCCGGGGGCGGCTGGACGCCTCCATCGGGGTGGACCCGGTCGGCTCGATCGTGGTTGCCGGCATCGTC
Source organism: Nostocoides sp. (assembly GCA_039812405.1). GTDB lineage: Bacteria > Actinomycetota > Actinomycetes > Actinomycetales > Dermatophilaceae > Nostocoides. The sequence continues at coordinate 4,068 of JBDIAL010000031.1, read as the reverse complement.
GTGCTCGCCCCCGCGCTCCTCGGCGTCGCACTCGGTGCCCGCCGCACTCCCCCGCCGACCCGTTCCTCCTCCTACACTGCTCGGTGACGTGACCGTGACGGGGTGACGCGACCGCGATGGCGAGGAGGAGGCATGGGCGATCGACTGATCTTCCAGCTCGGCACCAACAACTGGCAGCGGGACGGTGAGTTCGCGCCAGGGTCGGGGATCCTGCACGAGGCGCACCACCATGCATACAACGCCCTCCCCGGCGTGCGCTGCTACTCGATGTACCCGTCACGGCGGCAGCGGTTCCGTGAGGAGGACGTCCGGGTCTTCGAGCTCGAGCACGACATCCCGATCTGCGAGTCCGTCTCGCCGGTGTCGAGCTACCGCTGGCACGGGATGAGCGAGGACGAGGTCAGCGCATACCGCCAGCGCCTCACCGACGCGGTCTCGAGCTGGATCGACGAGATCGAGGCGGGCACCGACGAGCGGTTCGGCCTGGCCATCGCCCACCACTGCTTCATGAACACCGTGGTGCTGCGCGACGTGATCCGCCGCCGCGCCGCCGCGGGCCGCGGCACGATGCCGCTGCTCGCCTTCGCGCACGGCACCGAGCTGAAGATGTACAACAACGAGAAGCGCGGCGACGACCCCGAGGAGTTCCCCCTGCGCTTCCTGCCGTTCATGCAGCGGGAGAAGATCTTCGCGTATGCCGATCCGGACCATGGCGTCGACGTCGCCGCCGCCATCTCCCAGGAGCAGGTCGACGCGCTCGTCGGCGTCTTCCCCGAGTTCCCCCGGGAGCGGGTCGTCCTCTCGCACAACGGCTACAACCAGGACGTCTTCGGCGTCCAGCCGCAGACCTACGCCGACCGCGCGGCGGTGCTCGCGGGGTTCATGACCCAGCCCCCGGAGGGCAGCGGTGTCGCGCCGGAGCCGGTGGCGCCCGAGGGCGGCTTCGACGCCGTCGTCGTGTTCTGCGGCAAGTTCGCCGACTGGAAGCGGCTCGACGCGCTGCTGCGGGCCGCCGCCTCCTACGAGCAGCGGACCGATCGCAGGATCCTCACCGTGGTGGCCGGCTCGGGACCGCTGGAGGCCCAGCAGCAGATGCACGACCTCGCCGCCAAGCTCGGCCTGCGTCGCACCTACTTCGTCGGACCGCGTCCCCAGGACGAGCTCACCACGCTGTTCAACTGCGCCGACGTCGGCTGCTTCCCCTCCTACCGGGAGCCGTTCGGCCTCGTGTTCATCGAGTGCATGGCGTGCGGCACGCCGGTCATCGGCGCCGACTCGGGCGGCCCGCGCGACTTCGTCACGCCCGAGGTCGGCGTGCTCGTGCCGGAGACCGACGACCGGGCGGCGCTCGCCGCCTCGCTCGCGGAGGCCGTCAACCGGGCGGTCGACGAGGACTGGAAGCACACCATGGGCCCCGGCGCCGCGGCCTACGTGGCGGAGAAGTTCAGCGTCGTGGGTCAGGTGTCGGCGCTGCTGGCCGAGGTCGACCGGCTCACCACGAGCTGAGCGTCGCGGAGCAGAGCCTCGACCGCACCTACGGCAGGGCCGTGCGGGCGGTGGATCGCATCTGCGTAGGATACGGGCCATGCCCACCTACCGGATGCGGGAAGCCGCCGAGCTGCTGGGGGTGAGCGACGACACCACACGACGATGGGTGGAGGCCGGTCGGATCCAGGCGACGACCGCCGCCGACGGGCGTCAGGCCATCGAGGGCGCGGAGCTGGCCCGGTTCGCCCAGGAGCTCGCCGCGAGCGGCGAACGGCCCCGGCCCCGGCCCGTCGTCTCGGAGTCGGCCCGCAACCGGTTCACCGGCCTCGTGACCAACGTCCTGCGCGACACGGTCATGGCGCAGGTCGAGATCCAGGCCGGACCCCACCGCTTCGTCTCGCTCATGAGCCGCGAGGCGGCCGACGACCTCGGCCTCGAGCCGGGCGTCCTCGCCATCGCCTCCATCAAGTCGACGAACGTCGTCGTCGAGATCCCGGGTCAGCCCTGACCTCAGCCCTGACCCCACCCCACCGACCCCTCGATCGTCTCTCGGTCGCCCAACCCCAGGAGGAACCCACGATGAGAAGCACCCTGTCCCGCCGCGCGCCGCTCCTGGTGAGCGTCGCCGTCGCCGCGCCCCTCCTGCTCGCCGGGTGCGGCAGCAGCGGGGACAACGCCTCGAACACCACGACGACGACCGGGGGGTCGGGGGGCGTGACGGGTGACATCACCGTCTTCGCGGCGGCCTCTCTCACGGGGACCTTCACGACCCTGGGCAAGCAGTTCGAGGCGGCCCACCCGGGCACGAAGGTCACCTTCAACTTCGGGCCGAGCTCCGGTCTCGCGACGAGCATCAACCAGGGCGCGCCCGCCGACGTCTTCGCCTCGGCGAGCACGACGAACATGGACCAGGTCGTCAGCGCGGGCAACGCGGCCGACCCGAAGACCTTCGCCACCAACTCGATGGAGATCGCGGTCCCCCCGAAGAACCCGGCCAACGTGACGAGCGTCGAGGACCTGGCCAAGTCCTCGGTCAAGGTGGCCGTGTGCCAGAGCGAGGTGCCCTGCGGCGTCGTCGCGGCGAAGGTGTTCTCCAACGCGGGGATCAAGGTCAAGCCGGTCACCGAGGAGGCCGACGTCAAGAGCGTCCTCACCAAGGTCGTCAACGACGAGGTCGACGCGGGTGTCGTCTACGTCACCGACGTCAAGGCCGCGGGCGACACCGTCAAGGGCGTCGTCATCCCCGAGAAGGACAACGCGACGACGACCTACCCCATCGCGACGGTCAAGGCCTCCAAGAACGGCACGACGGCAGACGCCTTCATGGCATACGTCCTGTCCGCGGACGGTCTGGCCGTGCTCCAGAAGGCCGGGTTCGCCAAGCCCTGACGCGCGCGAGGAGGCGTATGCCGTCCGCTCCCCCGGTCCGTAGCCCCGCCGAGGTCGCCTCGCTGACCGACCGGGTGCGTCCACCGTGGGCGCTCGGCGTGCCGGCCGCGATCGGGGCGGCCTTCCTCGTCGTCCCGCTCGCGGCCCTCGTCATCCGGGCCCCGTGGCGCGGACTCCCCCGCATCCTCGGGGAGTCCGACGTCCGGTCGGCGCTCGTGCTGTCGCTGGGCTGCGCGACGGCGGCGACGCTGCTCTCGGTCGTCCTCGGCATACCGCTCGCCTGGGTCCTCGCCAAGAGCACCCACCGGGTCACCTCGATCCTGCGGGCGCTCATCACCCTGCCGCTCGTCCTGCCACCGGTCGTCGGCGGAGTCGCGCTGCTCCTCGCCCTGGGGCGCAACGGCATCGTCGGACGGTGGCTCGACGCGTGGTTCGGCATCACCCTGCCGTTCACGACGGTCGGCGTGGTCATCGCCGAGGCCTTCGTCGCGATGCCCTTCCTCGTCGTCACCGTCGAGGGGGCGCTGCGCAGCGCCGACCGGGGCCTGGAGGAGGCGGCCGCAACGCTCGGGGCGTCACGGTTCACGACGTTCCGACGGGTCACCTTCCCGCTGATCCTGCCGGCCGTCGGCGCGGGGACGGTCCTCGCGTGGGCGCGGGCGCTCGGCGAGTTCGGGGCGACGATCACCTTCGCCGGCAACTATCCCGGCACGACCCAGACGATGCCGCTCGCCGTCTACCTCGCGATGCAGAACGACCCGGAGGCGGCGGTCGCCCTCTCCCTCGTCCTGCTTGCCGTCGCCGTCGCCGTCCTCGCCGGCCTGCGCGACCGGTGGCTGCAGACCGGGAGCTCGGCCTGATGCCCGACGACCTGCTCCTCGCCGGGCGGATCGACCGCGGGACCTTCCACCTCGAGCTCGACGTGCGGGTCGTTGCCGGGCAGGTCGTCGCCCTCCTCGGGCCCAACGGGGCCGGCAAGTCGACGGTGCTGCGCTGCGCCGTCGGCCTCGCCCCGCTCACCTCGGGTGTCGTGCGCCTCGGGGACACTCCGCTCGACGAGCCCGCGGCCGGCGTCTTCGTCCGGACCGAGGAGCGCCCGGTCGCCATCGTCTTCCAGGACTACCGGCTCTTCCCCCACCTCAGCGTCGTGGAGAACGTCGCCTTCGCCGCCCGCAGCCACGGGGTCGGCCG
>JBDIAL010000030.1:0-25379 GCA_039812405.1 Nostocoides sp. | reverse complement strand
AGGGCCTCGTCGATGAGCAGGACGTCGTGGGTCTTGGCCGCCGCGATGGCGAACCGGAGCCGGGCGCTCATCCCCGAGGAGTAGGTCCGCATCGGGAGGCTGATGAAGTCGCCGCGGTCGTTGATCCCGGAGAAGGCGACGATGTCGTCGTACTTGGCCTTCGTCTCGGCACGGGTCATCCCCGCCGCGAGGCAGCCGAGGATGACGTTGCGCTCGCCGGTCAGGTCGGCCATGAGCGCCGCGTTGACGCCGAGGAGGGAGGGTTGGCCGTCGGTGTAGACCGCGCCGGTCGTCGGCGGGAGCAGCCCGGCGATGGCGAGCAGGAGGGTCGACTTGCCCGAGCCGTTGGGGCCGATGAGCCCGATCCCCTCGCCGCGCCGGGCGACGAAGCTCACGCCCTGGAGGGCATGGATCTCGCGGACCTTCGGGGCGTTCTGCCGGTGCAGGACCCGGTCGAGCGCGGCCGGGGCATTGCCCTTGCCGCCGGTCGTGCCGTGGATCCGATAGGTGACGTGGATGTCGTCGACGATGACGGTCGGCGATGCGAGCGTGCTGTCAGCCACGGCCATACCTCTCCTCGGCCCGCCAGAAGTACACGAATCCCAGGAACCCCACCACGACGGCCCAGCCGAGCGCGAGCGCCCACACGTGGGCCGGCAGCTGGTCGGCCTTGAAGGTGTCGATGAAGCCGAAGCGGATGAGGTCGATGTAGACCGCGGGCGGGTTCACCTTGAGCGCGACGTAGACGGGGTGTGGCACCCGGCCGTGGCCGGCGAGCTTGTCGATGCTCCACATGATGCCGGAGATGTACATCCACACCCGCATGACGAACGGCACGAGCGTCGCGACGTCCGGCGTCCGCGAGCCGAGCCGGGACACGATGAGGGCGAGGCCGGTGTTGAACACCGCCTGGAGGAGCAGGGCGGGGATGACGATGAACCACGACCACCGGGGGTACTGCCCGAAGATGACGAGGATGACGACGAGGGCCCCCATCGCATACATCGTCTGCTGCAGCTGCTGGAGGGTCATCGCGAGGGGAAGGCTCGCGCGCGGGAAGTGGAGCGCGCGGATGAGGCCGAGGTTCCCCGACACCGCCCGGGCACCGGATGACACCGCGTTGGCGGTGAACGTCCAGATGAACACCCCGGTCACGAGGAACGGGACGAAGTTCGGGATGCCGTGGCTCGTCCCGAGCAGGACGCCGAAGACGAAGTAGTAGACGACGGCGTTGAGCAGCGGGGTGAGGATCTGCCAGACCTGGCCGAGCCGGGCCTGGCTGTACTGCGCGGTGAGCCGGGCGGTGGCGAACGCGGTGATGAACTGCCGGTGCGCCCACACCTGCCGGGCGTATGCCGGCAGCGAGGGGCGCTTGCCGCTCACCGTCAGGCCGTGGCTGGCCGCCAGCTGCTGCAGCTCGCCGGGGGCGGGCGGGGCAGGGACGGGCAGCGGGGCCAGGTCGGGGAACTCGGCCACGTCGGGGCCACTGGCCCCTGCGGGTGATGTCTGGGACACGGAGTCACGCTTTCGCAACATTACCGTCGGGACGGTACCGTACCGTCGTTACGGCGATACGGTAAGTGATCACACGTCGTCAGCGCAAGAATTCGGTGTGGAGGCGAGTCGGCCATGACGGGCACGGGTGCCGGTGCGTCCGGTGTGTCTGATGCGTCCGGCGTGCCCCCCGACGGCAGCGCCGTGCCCCGCCGCCGGCCCGCGGGCGCCGCGGTGCTCCGCGAGGACGTCACGGCGGCGATCCGGCTCGCGGTGTTCGCCGAGCTGGCCGAGGTGGGGTTCGCCCGGATGTCCATCGAGGGCGTCGCCCGGCGGGCCGGCGTCGGGAAGACCGCCGTCTACCGCCGCTGGCGGACCAAGCTCGAGCTCGTCCTCGACGTCGTGTCCGCCGTCGCCGAGCTGGGCGTCCCCGCCCCGGACACCGGCTCGCTCGAGGGGGACGTGCGCGCCCTGCTCGACGTCGCGGCCCGGGGCCTGGCCAACCCGGTCGCCGCGACGGTCGTCCCCGACCTCATCAGCGAGGCGGCCCGGCAGCCGGAGCTGGCGGCCGACGTCAAGGCGGTGCTCCTCGACGAGCAGCGGGGCATCGCCGCGCGCATCGTCCACGCCGCGCAGGAGCGCGGCGACCTCCCCGAGGGGTCCCGACCCGACCGGCTGCTCGACCTCACGGTGGGCCCGCTCTACTGGCACGTGGCCGTCGTCCGCGAGCCGCTCCCGCCGGGATACCTCGACGACCTGACGCGGGCCGCCGTGGCAGCCCTGCGGGCCTTCTCGGCCCCGCCTCCCGCGGACCGGTCTCCCGCGGACCGGTCTTCCGCGGACCCTCCTCAGCCGGAGAGACCGCAGCCGGCGAGGTAGCCTCGCGTCCGCCGGGCGATGGGCAGGGGCGTCTCGGGGCTGCAGGGGAACAGGTCCTGCTCGACGATGGCGAAGAGCGGCACGTCGAGGGCGGCGAGCTCGGCGAGCAGCGGCTCCATGGCGGGTATGCCGAGGGGCGGCTCGACCATGGCCCCCAGGCGGGTCGCCGCGGCGAAGTCGAGGTCCTCCGCGCGGACCCGCTCGAGGACGGCAGGGTCGACCTGCTTGAGGTGGACGTATGCCATCCGGCCGGGGTGGGCGCGGACGAGCGCGAGGTTGTCCCCGCCGCAGTAGGAGATGTGGCCGGTGTCGAGGCAGAGGCGGACCGCGTCGGGGTCGGTGTCCGCGAGCAGCCGCTCGACGCGCGGCTGGGTGTCGACATGGCTGTCGGCGTGGGGGTGGAAGGCGAGCTGGACGCCGAGCTCGTCGCGCAGCATACGGGCGAGCTGGTCCATGCCCGTCGTCAGGTGCCGCCACTCCTGCGCCGTCAGCTCGGCGGGCCCGGTATAGGACCCGTCGAGCCCGCGGTACCCCTCGGGGAGCAGGACGAGGTGCCGAGCGCCGAGGGCGGTGACGAGGCGGGCGACCCGGCGGCTGGCCTCCATCGCCTCGGCGAGCGCCTCGGGCCCCCGGTGCAGCCCCACGGCCACCGTCCCGCCGGACAGCCGCAGGCCGCGCGCCGCGAGCTCGTCGGCCAGCCGGTCGGGGTCGGTGGGCAGGTAGCCGTAGGGGCCGAGCTCGATCCAGTCGTAGCCGGCCTCGGCGACCTCGTCGAGGAAGCGGCCCCACGGCGTCTGCTCGGGATGGTCGGGGAACCAGACGCCCCAGGAGTCGGGCGCGGTGCCGAGGCGGATCCGGGACAGGTCCGGGGTCGTCGCGGTCGTGGTCGTCGTGGTCATGGGAGGTCGGTGGCAGGTCAGCGGGTGCCGTTGGCGGCGAACCCGGCGACGGCGTCGACGTTGCTCTTGTCGACGAAGGAGGGCCCGGTGGCGGTCGGTGCGCCACCGCCGATCGTGTTGCCGTTGGTCTTGTAGAGCCACAGGGCGTCGACGGCGAGGTAGCCCTGCAGGTAGGGCTGCTGGTCGATGGCCCAGGCGACGGTGCCGTTCTTGATGGCGGCGACGAGGTCCTTGTTCGTGTCGAAGGTCGCGATCTTGGCGGTGTTGCCGGAGGGCCGGGCCTTCACGGCGTCGAGGGCGTAGGTCGCCGCGAGGGTCATGATCCAGTCGATCTTCTTGTTCTGGGTCAGCGCGGCGTTGATCTTCGTCGTGACGTCGGACTCGTCCTCGCCGTTGACGTAGAGCCGTTGGACCGTGCCGCCCGAGCCGAGGCCCTTGGCCACGCCGTTGCAGCGCGCCTCGAGCTGGGACTGGCCCTGGGTGTGGATGACGCACAGGACGTCCTTGGCGCCCTCGGAGGCCAGCTTGGCCCCGGCCGCCTCGCCGGCGTCGGACTCGTCCTGCCCGAAGTAGCCGAGCGCGCCGAGCTTGAAGGCGTCCGGCTCTCCGGCGTTGAGCATCGTGAAGGGGATCCCGGCGGCCCGGATCTTGGCGATGACCCCGGACAGGGCGCCGGTGTTGGGGTCGGTCAGGGCGATGCCGTCGACCTTCTTGTCGACGGCGGCCTGCAGGAGCTGGGCCTGCTGGGCGGGGTCGGCGTTGCCGTCGAACTGCAGGTCGATGTTGTCCTTGGCTGCGGCTACCTCGGCCCCGCGGCGGACGATGGACCAGAAGGTGTCTCCGTTGGGGGCGTGGGTGATGAACGCGACGGTCATCTTCGGCGTGTTGGCCTTGCCGGCCGCGGCTGCGGAGTCCTGGGTCGAGGTCTTGCCGCCGCTGGAGCTGCAGGCGGCCAGGGCCAGGGCGGAGGTGAGGGCGACGAGGCCGGCGAGGCGGGTGGGACGGCTCATGACGGTTGCCTTTCAAACAGCCACCGCTGCGTTGGGGCGGTGTTTGCGGATGGGTATGCGGGGATGCGGTATGCCGGTGGGCCGGGTGCGCGAGGCTGGGCCGGCGGGTCGGTGGCTCAGGTCAGCCGGTGGGGGGTGCCGGAGGCGGCCGCCTGGTGGGCGGCCTCGACGACGGTCATCGTGGCGACCGCGGTGTCGAAGTCGGTGCTCATCGGGGTGCCGGTGAGCACGCACCGGAGGAACTCCTGGATCTCGGCGACGAAGGCCTCGCCGTATCCCGTCCCGACCCCGCCGCCGGGCATCGGCGCGACGTCGGCGAAGTAGGGGTGCTGAGGGCCGGTGAAGACCCGGCGCGGGCCGTTGGTGAGCACGTCGGCCGTGCCGGTCTGGAAGATGTGGAACTCGCCGGCGCTGATCGAGTCGAAGGTGGCGTGGCCGGCCGAGCCGTACACGGTGACGCCGAGCGAGTTCGGCATGCCGGCCGCCACCCGGCTCACCTCGACGTGCCCGAGCGCACCGCCGGCCAGCTCGAGGAGGACGACGGCGATGTCGTCGTTGGTCACCTCGGCATACTCACCGGTCGTGGCCGCCGTGCCGTGGCCGACGGTCGCCGCAGCCGGCACCGGACGGGTGGGGATGACCGTGGACAGCGCCGCCCCGGTCACCGCCTCCACCGGCCCGGCGACGAACTGGAGGGCGTCGATGGCATGGGCCCCGATGTCCAGGACGGCGCCGCCCCCGGAGTCCTCGAGGGAGTAGCGCCAGGAGAAGGGGCCCTGCGGGTCGACGGCGTAGTCGGCGTGGTACCACGCCCGCGCCGTGTAGAGCCGTCCGATCGCGCCGGCCCGCACGGCGTCGGCCATCGCGGCGAGCCCCGGGATCCGCCGGAAGGAGAACCCGATCCCGGTCCGGACTCCGCTGGCCCGGGCCAGGTCGGCGAGCATCCGGGCCTCCGTCACGGTGCGACCCAGGGGCTTCTCGGCGAACAGGTGCTTGCCCGCGGCGAGCACCTTCGGCAGGACCTGCGCATGGACGAGGTTGGGCAGCGCGACGCTCACGACGTCGATCGAGGGGTCGGCCAGGACGGCGTCGACGTCGGTCTCGGTCGCCTCGAAGCCGTAGCGGTCGGCCACCGACCGCGCCAGCTCGACGTTGGGGTCGACGACGGTCGCCAGCTCCACCCGGACCGGCCCGAGCCCGGCCGCCATCGAGGCGTTGCGGTAGCCGAAGGCGTGGGCCTGCCCGGCCATCCCGGCGCCGACGACGGCGACCCGGAGCGTCTGCTTCATGGCTGGCGGCATCCTCTCTAGTTGGTCTACTAGTACGTACTAGTGAGGCACTAGTAGAGTGCTTCCGTCGGGTGATGTCAAGACCCAGAAGAGGCAGGTGGCCCGATGGCCGAGTCGCAGGGTCCCGCCGCGCGGCGGGAGCCCACGATGGGTGACGTGGCGCGCGAGGCGGGGGTGTCGCGCGCCCTCGTGTCCATCGTCTTCCGCGGGGCGCCCGGCGCGAGCCAGGAGACCCGGGAGCGGGTCCTGGCCAAGGCCAAGGAGATCGGCTACCAGCCGCATACGGCGGCGCAGGTGCTGCGTCGCGTCCGGAGCAACCACCTCGGGGTCGTCTTCACGCCGCGCAACCCGTTCGAGGTCGAGATCGTCGAGGGCATGTATGCCGCGGGGGAGGCTCTCGGCTACCGGCTCGTCCTGTCGGCCATGACGCCGGCGCGGCACGTCGAGACCGCCATCGAGGAGCTGCTCGGCTACCGGAGCGAGGCCATCGTCCTCGTCGGCCTCGAGCTCGAGGACCCCGAGTCGCTCGACGGAGCCCTGCGGGTCCCCGTCGTCCGGATCTCGCGGCACCCCGACGACCGGTCCGACGTCGTGCGCAGCGACGACGAGAAGGGCACCCGCGACGCCGTCGACTTCCTCATCGGGCTCGGGCACCGCCGGATCGTCCACGTCGACGGCGGCGACATGCCGGGAGCGGACGACCGCCGGGCCGGCTACCTCGACAGCATGCGACGGCACGGCCTCGCCGACCTGGCGCGGGTGCTGCCCGGGGACTACACCGAGGAGAGCGGTGCCCGGGCCGCCGCCACCCTGCTCGCCGAGCCGGAGCTGCCGACGGCCGTCATCGCCGGCAACGACTGGTGCGCCTTCGGCGTCCTCACGACGCTGTCCCGCGCCGGCGTCGACGTGCCCGGGAGGGTCTCCGTCGTCGGGTACGACGACAGCCGGCTGGCCCAGCTGCCCTTCGTCCAGCTCTCCTCGGTCCGGCAGGACGCCGGCCTCATGGGCGAGATGGCCGTGCGGGCGGCCGACGAGCGCCTGTCCGGCCGGCGGGCCGGCCCGCGCGAGATCGTCCTCGAGCCCCGGTTCGTCCCCCGCGGCACGACAGCCCCGGCGACGCTGCTCGGCGTGCCGGGGGCGGGGGCCCCTCCGTCGTCGTGATGCGGCGCATCGACCGCGCGTGTCCCCTCGCGTCGACCGCGCGTGCCCCTCGCGTCGGGTGGCGGGCTGCAGCCGGACCGGCAATGGGCGCCCACGTCGTGGCGCGGGACCATGGTCCGTGCTCGACGGCATGCCCCGAACCCGGGCCACGTCACCGATTGCCGGTCCGGCTGTCGGGCCGGCTTGACCTTCCCCCTGGGGGAACGGCCAGAGTCGGCTCCGGGCGCACCGGGCGCCCACGGCGAGAGGATGACCTGCGTGCTGAGCATCGGTGAGTTCGCCCGCGCGAGCGGGCTGACGGCCAAGGCGCTGCGTCTGTACGACGAGCTCGACCTGCTGCGGCCCGCCGCGGTGGACGCGAGCAACGGCTACCGCTACTACGACCCGGAGCAGGTCGGGCAGGCGCGCCTCGTGGCGCGGCTCCGGTCGGCCGGGATGCCGCTTCCCCGCATCGCGGCCGTCATCGGGGCGCCCACCCCGGAGGCGGCGGCGGGCGAGGTGCTGTCGTACTGGCGCCGCGTCGAGGCGGACCGGGCGTCGGCCCGCGGTGTCATCGCCTCTCTCGTCGCCTTCCTGACAGGACAGGACACCACGATGGCTTCCTCCGCAACACCCGACAGCACCCTGGCCGACCTCATCGCGAGCCTCTACGAGGAGTGCCCGTATGCCGACGACCTGGCCCGCGTGGGCGCGGCGGGACGCCGTGCCCGGGCCCTGTCCGAGCTGGGCGACCAGCTCATCGACCACTTCGTCAGCGAGGCCAGGCTGGGTGGCGCCTCGTGGAGCCAGATCAGCGACACGCTCGGACGGGTCGGCCGGACGACGGACGGCCGGGCGGGCGACGGCCGGGAGGGGGACGGCGCTGCGCGCGACGGGGCGGCGGGGCCACGGAGCGGGGCGAGCGCGTTCGACCGGTTCACCGACCCGAGCCGGCACAGCATCGTGGTGGCGCAGGAGGCTGCCCGGACGCACCGGCACGAGCTGATCGACACCGGGCACCTCCTGCTCGGCCTGCTGTCGGAGCCGGAGAGCATGGCATACGAGATCCTCGTGACGAGAGGGGACTCCGAGCAGCAGCTCCGGGAGGCGGTCGAGGAGGCCATGGTGCCGGCGGGGGAGGAGGCGCTCTCGGGCCACATCCCGTTCGGGCCGGACAGCAAGGAGGCCATCGAGCTCGCGGTCCGTGTGTCGTCCGACTGGGACCACGACTGGGTCGGCACGGAGCACCTGCTGCTCGGCCTGATCGGCTCGGAGGACAGCCTGGGCGCACAGGTGCTGCGCAGCCTCGGGTTCACCGCCGAGGAGCTGCGCGACGCGGTCGGCGCGCGGGTGGCGACGGCAATGGCTCCGGGGACGGGTCGACCTACCGGGACGGGTCGATGACGGCAGCTAAAGGGACGGGTCGATGACGATCTTGTGCACGGTGGGGTCGTGCCGGATCGCGTGGAGCGCCTGCTCGTAGTCGCCGAGCCCGTAGCGGTGGGTGATGATGCCCTCGGTGGCGACCCGCCCGGCGCGCAGGGCGGCGATGGCGGCCGGGAAGGAGTGGATCTCGGCGAAGGAGCCCTTGATGGTGATCTCCCGCTGGAAGACGTCGTAGGGGCTGATGCTCACCCGGGCGTCGTGGTCGGCGACGCCGTAGAGGGCGACCGTCCCGCCCTTGCGGGTCAGGGGGACGCAGTGGGCCACCAGGGCTGGCGCGCCGGTGGCGTCGACGACCAGGTCGTAGCCGTCGCGGCCACTGAGGCTGCGCAGCGCGGCGATGTCGGCGTCGAGGTCCTGGCCGCCCATGAGGTAGGTCGCGTCGATGCCGAGGCGGGTCGCGGTGTCGAGCTTGAAGGCGGCCCGGTCGGCGACGGTGACGCGAGCGGCTCCGTTGGCGGCGATGAGCTGGGCGAGCAGGAGGCCGGTCGGGCCGGCGCCGAGGACGAGGGCGGTGCTGCCGGGCCGGGGCTGCAGTCGCTCGACGCCGTGGGTCACGCAGGCCGTGGGCTCGGCGAAGACGGCGACGTCGGGGTCGAGCCCCTCGACGGAGAAGACCTGCGTGGCGGGGACGACCGTGTAGTCGGCGAACATCCCCGGCTGGGTGACCCCGGTGGCGGCGAGGGCGTCGCACAGCAGGGGGCGGCCCTCGCGGCAGTACGGGCAGCGTCCGCAGCCCGCGTTCGGGTTGACCGTGACCTGCTCACCGAGCGCGAAGCCCATCACGCCGTCGCCGAGCGCGTCGACGAGACCGACCCCCTCGTGGCCGGGTGTGAGCGGGTAGGTGCCCATGAAGCCCCCGGCGTGCAGGTGCAGGTCGGTTCCGCAGAAGCCGGACTGGATGACCTTCACCCGCACCTGACCGGGGCCCGGCACCGGCTGCGGCACCTCTCGCACCGAGAAGTCGAACGGCGCCTCGTAGACCACAGCCCTCATGGAGCCTCCTCAATCGCACCCCGCGCTGTCAGGATCGCCATCATCGCACCGCCGTGCCCGCCCCGCCCGGCGGATGCGTCGCATACGGACATCTGGCGCGTCCCCGGCTGAGCCAGCTGTCCGTATGCGACGCATCGGGGCTGGCGTCGCCGTCGGGAGTCGCTCTCGGTGACTGCCGTTCACGGGGCCAGCGCGATGAGGGGTGCCGTGACGATGCCGTTGTCGGTTACCAGGACCGGCCCCGTGCCGGTGACGACCATCAGGAAGGAAGGGTCACCGACCGCCGCCGTGTCGATCTGAGCGATGACGGACAGGAGCGATCGCGCACCGGCAGCAACCTGTCCTCCTCCGAGCTTCACCTCGACCGCCCCCCAGCGCCCGTCTGGGAGAGTCACGATCGCGTCGATCTCCTTCTTGTTGGAGTCGCGGTAGTGGGTGACCTCGCCATCGAGTGCGGTGGCGAGCACCGTGAGGTCGTGGACGACTGCGCTCTCGAACAGGGTGCCCAGAGTGTTCAGGTCGCTGCGCAGCTGGCTGGGACCGGCTCTGAGGGCGGCGGCAGCCAGGGCGGGATCAACGAGGTGGAGCTTCGGCGAGGTGCGCACCCGAGCGCGGGAGCGCAGCGCCGGCGTCCACGGGCGCTGTCCCTCGACGATGAAGAGCCGCTCGAGGAGGCCGACATAGCTGCTGACGGTCTCCTCGTCGATCGAGGGTGCGATGGCGCGTATGTCGGAAGCGAGCGTTCTATAGGTCACCTCGGAGGCGACTGACCGGGCCAGAGCCGCGATGAGCTGTTTGATCACCCCAGGGTCATGCCTGATGTCGGCGATGCGCCTGATGTCGGTGCGCGCGACGTCGTCGATGTATCCGTGTAGGCGGTCGGCGGCCTGGGCTGGGTTGAGCGAGGTCATGGCGGGGAAGCCGGGGCGCAGCAGGCTGTCGATCACAGCGTCGAGCTCGGGTGCTGCCCCGAGATCCGTGCCGGGACGCGCTCCTTCGAACAAGGCCGAGAGACTGACGGCACCCGAGGGTGATTCGAGCTTCTCCCACGACGACATCGTGCGCTCACGGAGCCGAAGGAAGCGGCCGGCTCCGGTGTGCCGCGTGATGTCGTCGGGAGGAGACGCGGAGCCGGTGAGGATGAACCGCCCCGGCTCGACGGCGGCGTCGACCGCGCGGCGGACGAGGTTCCACAGCTCGGGAGCGACCTGCCATTCGTCGAGCAGTCGGGGCGAGTCGCCGTCGAGAAGCGAGCGAGGTGCCACCTCGAGCAGCTGGTGGATCTCAGGGTCGTCGACGAACACGTGGGAGGAGGCAGCGCGGAGCGCGGTCATCGTCTTGCCGCTTGCGCGGGCCCCCTCGATCACGACTGCGCCGGAGGCCGCCAGCGCTCGCTGGAGAGGGCCGTCGATCACGCGTGGCCGATACTCCTGCCCCAACACCTCCACGGTGTCCATGCAGGGCACTCTACCCTCCGATAGGCTTCTATTCGGATGATTGCAGGATATCTAGGCGGATAAATGCAGCACCAATGAGCGGATCGATGCAGTTCGCCACCTCAGCCGCTCGCGGCATACACCCTCGCGGCGTGGTCGTGCAGCGTGCAGCGCCTTGCGGGCGAGAGCTCCTCGGGCCGCCCGGCCGATGCGTCGCATACGGACACCTGGCGCGTCCCCGGCTGAGCCATCTGTCCGTATGCGACGCCCTGGGTCCGGCGTGGGAGGAGACGGGTGCTGGGGAGGCGGAGGCCGTCAGCCGTCGATCCAGTTGATGACCCGGGGCGGCTCACCAGGGCTGACCGTGATCGGCTGGGCGACGTGTACCGCGGTGCAGCTGCCGATCTCCGCGCAGAAGAGGGTTCCGGTCATCTGGATCCGGTCGATCTCGTAGTAGCCGGAGCGGTCGGTGAAGGCGTGCTGGTTCAGGTCACCCATCTTGATCTCGATGGCCGCATCGGGCACGGGACGTCCGCTGCGGTCGTAGACGTGGCCGCTCAGGTCGGGCTGGTTCGAGGGAGGTGCCGGACGGGCCGTCGGGGTGGAGGTCGTCGAGGGCGTCACCTGGTCGCTGGTGAGCAGGAGGTCACCGGTCCAGCCGCTGGTCAGCTTCAGCGTGATGAATCGATCGGCCGGTGCGATGGCGAAGGAGCAGGTGTAGCCGGACAGCGCGCAGCCGCCCACGTACTGACCCTCCGGGAGGTCCATGGAGTATCGACCGTCCGAACCGGTGACGGCCGAGTATGCGTCGCAGGCCTGACAACCCCGGCGGGCCGTGGCCAGCTTGAAGACGACCGCCACTCCGGCGATGCTGGCCGGCCCGTCGGCGTGTGCTCGGCCCGAGATGCGGAACCGCGCCACCGCGGGCGTGGGCACCGGGGTCGTCGTCGGGCTCGTGGTCGGCGTGGTCGATGTGGAGCCGGCGGCCGGGCTGGTGCTGGAGTGACCGCCCGCCGTGGACGAGCCGCAGCCGGCGAGCGCCAGCACCGAGAGCATGGCGACGACGAGCCTGGTGCGCATGGCATCCACCCCTTCCTCCGCCCGACCCGGGGCCGGCGGATGGTTCCAGGATGGGGTCAGGTGCCCGGCGTGGACATACGCACACGTGCGTATGTCCACGCCGCCTGCCGCCCGCGCCCGGCGTGGGTCGGGCGGGCTCTCGCCCAGGGATGCGTCGCATACGGACACCTGGCGCGTCCCCGACTGAGCCATCTGTCCGTATGCGACACATCGGGGCTGGCGCCGGCTCAGCCGCTCACGGCATACACCCTCGCGGCGTTGTCGTGCAGCGCCTTGCGGGTGAGGTCCTCGGGGACTCCGCCGAAGCGCTCGGAGAGATAGGTGGACGGCAGCTGGGCGGGGGACACCGGGCCGGGGGAGAGGCTGTTCTGGTGCGGGTAGTCGGTCTGGAACATGAAGCTGTCCGGGTAGGTGTCCAGGAGCCGCAGCGGTGCGGTCTCGAACCAGAAGGTCGCGTAGCACTGGCGCCGGAAGTACTCGCTCGGCAGCAGCTCCGAGCGGTGCGCGCCGTGGACCCGCCAGTTCCAGTCGAGGGACTCGAGAAGGTAGTTGACGTAGCCGATCCCGCTCTCGATCGAGACGAACCGCAGCCGCGGGAACCGCTCGCACAGCCCGCTGGTGACGACCTTGGCGAGATACTCCGCCATCCCCAGCAGCGCCATCGAGGAGGTGAAGGCGCGCTGCGCGGCGCTGCTCGCCGTGGCCGGAGCCGGCCGGCGCATCACCGAGCCGGCCCGGCTCGAGCAGAAGCCGACGTGGGTGACCACAGGCAGTCCGACGTCCTGGGCCGCGGCGAACACCGGGTCCCAGTGGTGGTCGGTGAAGTCGGGCAAGCCGAAGCCGCCGTAGTCGTTGGCGAACAGGACGCCGTGGTGCCCGGTCTCGGCGGCCCGGTGCACCTCCGACACCGCGGCCGGGAGGTCCCAGAACGGGATCAGCGCCGTGGGCAGCAGCCGGTCGCGGTCCGCCGAGGCGAAGTCGCTCACGAAGTCGTTGTATGCCAGGGCGCACGCCGTCGCGAACTCCGGCCCGACCGCGAGGAACGACTCGATCTCCATGGCGATCACGTTGGGGTGCAGGACCTGGGCGTGGATGCCGTACTCGTCGAGACGACGCAGCCGGTCCTCGGCACGCCAGGTCCCCGGGTCGATCTGGTCGTACTCCCTCGGCCCGTCCGGCGGGAACCGGGTCCATCCGGCGCGGGCGTAGGTGCCGACCGCGGTCAGCCAGGTGTCCCCGACCCGCCAGTGGTGGGCACCCGTCGTGGGGTTGAGGTCGACCCGGGGGGCATCGGGCAGCAGCCGCTTCGGCAGCCGCGAGGTCCAGACGTCCGGCGGCTCGGTCACGTGCGAGTCCGCGTCGATGACCCGCAGCGCCTCGATGTCGGCGCGGTCCATCACAGGCCCTGGTTCTGCAGCAGCGCGGTGACCTGGGCATCGGTGAGGTCCACCTTGAAGAACGTGGAGTAGAAGCTCTTGGTCTCCTTGGCCAGGTCGACATCGGTGAACAGGCTGGGGTAGATGAGCTTCGCGGTCCACAGCAGACCGAGCGGCTCCTCGACGGTGTTGTCACCCCAGACGTTGAGCCCCGAGGGGATCTGGGCGACGTGGTGGTCCTTGACGGCGGTGAGGGTGGCGAACCGCTTGCTCTGGGTGAGCTGGGGGAGGTCCTTGGACAGCTGGACGACGATGTAGTCCGGGTTCCAGCTGAACAGCTGCTCCTCGGAGAACGGGTGGTGGAAGCCGACGCCGGCCGGCACGACGTTGTGGACGCCGAGCACGCCGAAGGCCCAGGCCTCCACGGGGGTCGGCTGCGTCAGCGGGTCGAAGTCGGCGTAGAGGGTCGTGGGCCGCTTGGCCTCCGGCACGGTCGCGCCGGCCGTCCGCACCTTCTGGATGATGTCGTTGTAGTAGGTCTGGTACTTCGCCGCGTCGGCCTCGTGGCCGAGCAGCGTGCCGACCAGCGTGACGTCGTGCTGCAGGGCCTCACCGGTGTTGAGGTCGTCGATGACGACGGCGGGGATGCCGAGCTTCTGGATCTGGTCGGCCAGACCCATGTCGGCAGTGAGCACCACGTCGGGCCGGACGGCGATGAGCTTCTCCTTGTCGAAGGAGGTGTCGGTCAGGCTGGACTGGACGGTCGGCAGGGTGAGGAGCCGGGGCGCCAGGACCTTGTAGGGCTTGAGGAAGTCGGCGAACCCGGCGGTCGGTATGCCGGTGACGATCTTGTCCTGGGCGTTCGCCATGTAGATGAAGCTGTCCAGCCCGGTGATGAAGCCGACGGTGGCGACGCGGTTGATCTCCCGCGGCACCTGGACGACGCGCCCGGCGGCATCGGTGAACGCGACGGTGCCGCCCGACGTGCCGCTGGTCGTGCCCCCCGCGCTGCCTCCGGGGTCCGAGGAGCTGCCACAGGCAGCGAGGGCGACGATGGCCGCGACCACCGTGAGCGCCAGCGCCAGTCTGGGTGTCCGCCGTGGGGGTCGGCGGCGTGGATCCGTCGCTGCGGCGGCGCGAGGCGGGTTCATGGTGATCCTCCTGGGGGTGCGGGTGAAGCAGGGTCCGGCTGGGGGTGGAGTCGCCGGGCGGCCGCCAGGTCGGGGGCGCAGACGAGCTGGCTGCGGTCGTCGGGCAGTGCGATGCCACCGATCTGGATGGGCAGGCTGTAGAGCGCGGAGAGGGTGTCGCTGGTCACCACACGGTCCGGGGGCCCGCTGGCGACGACGGAGCCGGCGCTCATCAGCACGGCCTGATCTCCCCACCACAGTGCGTGGTTCGGCTGGTGGGTCGTCATGAGCACCGAGTGGCCGTCGGCGACCAGGCGCGCGATGGCCTGGAGGATGCCCACCTCGTTCCCGTAGTCCAACGCGGCGGTCGGCTCGTCGAGCACGAGGACGGGAGCCTGCTGGAGGAGCGCGCGGGCGATCATCGCCAGCTGTCGCTCGCCCCCGGACAGCCGCGCGAACGGGCGGGCCGCGAGGTGCCCGATCCCCAGGTCCTCGAGCACGGCCTGCGCCGCCCGGTGATCGGCGGCCGAGGGCATGTCTGTCGTGCGCAGATGGGGCGTCCGGCCCATCACGACGACATCGAGGGTGGAGAAGGGGAACACGCTGGTGGTGCTCTGCGGGACGTAGGCGACCTGGCGCGCGAGATGGCGGGGGCGCAGCCCCGAGACGTCGACCCCGCCGATCCGGATCGTGCCGCGCTCGGGGGAGAGCAGGCCGATGAGGCAGCGGACCACGGTCGTCTTGCCCGCCCCGTTGGGGCCGAGCAGGCAGCACAGCTCACCCTCGCCGACGCGCAGGTCCACGTCGCGCAGCAGCGGCGCGGAGCCGGCATACCCGAAGGACAGGCCGGTGACCTCGATGCTCAGAACCATTGGTCTCGGGCTTTGGCGAGCACGAGGACGAAGAACGGCGCCCCGATGATGGCGGTCAGCACGCCCAAGGGGAGCTGCACGGCCGTCACCGAGCGACCCAGGTCGTCCACCGTGAGCAGGAACCCGGCGCCGATCAGGGTCGAGGCCAGCAGGAGCCGGTTGAACCGCGGTCCGACGATGAACCGGGCGAGGTGCGGCACGACGAGACCGACCCAGCCGACGATCCCCGCGATGCTCACGACGGTCGCCGTCATGACGGTGGACGCGACGAGGGCGACTCCCCACACGAGCCGACGGTTGATGCCCAGGGTGCGCGCCTCGTCCTCGCCCGTGGCGAGAACCGTGATGGGCCAACGGATCGCGAAGAGGGCGGCGATGCAGGCCGCCACGAGGATCGCGGGCACGAGCAGCCCGCTCATCGTGACGCTCCCGAGCCCGCCGAACAGCCAGAAGGTGATCGCGGGCAGCGTCGTCTCGGGGTCCGCGAAGAACTGGGTGAGGGAGATGAAGGCCTGGGAGAGCGCGGCGACGACGAGCCCGGCGAGGACCAGCACCACGACCGACCCACGTCCGACGAAGCGTGCGATCGCGAGGGTGAGGACCACTGCGGCCAGGCCGCCGACGAAGGCGGCGATCTGCACGACGACGTAGGGCTCGCCGAGCAGGATCATGAGGGACGCGCCGAGTCCCGCACCGGCGGACGCGCCGAGGATGTCGGGTGACACCAAGGGGTTCCGGAACATGCTCTGGTATGCGGAGCCCGACGCCGACAGCCCCGCGCCGACCAGGAGCGCGGCGGCGATCCGGGGCAGCCGGACCTCGGTGAGCACGCCGGCGGCCGTCGGGGACAGGTGCCACGACGCCGGGGCGGGGAGCACCTGCGCCCACGCCGCCCGGATGAGGTCCATGGGGTCGAGGGCGTAGTGGCCGACGCTCAGCGAGCCGAGCACCAGGATCGCGAGCAGCACCGGACCCGCGACGGCGAGGAGCCCGAGCCGGCTGCGCCGCGCCGAGCTCGGTCGGCGCTCGGACCAGAACGCGGCCACCTGATGCCTTTCCGTCGCCTGCTGTCTCGGGCCCGAGCCGGTAGTCAGATCATGACTACCGAATGCTCGTCACGCTAGCACAGGAGGTCCGAAGGCCCATCGCGGGCCGCCCGGCGCCTAGATTGACTGCGTGTTCGTCCTGCCGAAGCTCTCGCCCGGTGAGTGGGGCGTCCTCGGCATCGTGGCCGAGGGTCCGACCCACGGCTTCGCGATCTCGCAGCTGCTCGCTCACGAGGGCGAGCTGGGCCGCATCCACACGGTGCAGCGACCCAAGGTCTACCAAGCGCTCACCAAGCTCCTGCGGCTGGAGCTGGTGGAGCAGGCGGGGCAGGAGCCGGGCGCCCGGGGCCCGAGTCGCACGGTCATCACGATCACGCCTCTCGGGCAGGACGCCGTCGCCCTCTGGCTGCGGACCCCCGTCGACCGCGTGCGCGACATGAAGTCGATGTTCATGCTGAAGCTCGCGCTGCTCGACCGCTCCGGCGTCGACCCTGCCCGGCTGCTCCGGGATCAGCGGCTGGTCCTGGAGGAGCAGGCCGAGGTGCGGACCGAGCGGGTCGCCGAGACCACCGGGTTCGACCGGACACTGGCGCAGTGGCGCCTGACGTCGACGCAGGCGTGCCTGCACTTCATCGAGCTGGCCCGGTCGTCGTAGCCTCGATGGCCGCCTGACGCCGGGCGCGAGGCCTCCCGCCCGGCGGATGCGTCGCATACGGACACCTGGCCCGTCCTCGGCTGCGCCACCTGTCCGTATGCGACGTGTCGGTGTCCCGAGGACGTCGTTCGCCGTCGACAGAGCACCGCAGGGCGGGGCACGAGGTCAGCGCGAGGACCTGAGGTCGTCATGCTCGCGGACAAGCCGGCCGGGACCGACGATCGGTGACCGTCCCCCTCCGTCCTGCGGACGGGCGAGCAGTCCGGTCAGTCGGCGCGCAGCGGCAGCTGCAGCGGCACCGAGGTCGTCGAGTCGAGCGTCAGGGATGCAACGGTCCGGTCCCCAGAGATCGATGGCTGCGATGGGACGGGCGCCGACCAGGATGGCCGCCGATGCGCCGTTGGAGTAGGTCACGTCCTCCCCGTGGCACACCGCGTAGCCCTGGTGGCGCACCCGGGCGAGCTCGGCGGCGAAGGCTGTGAGGTCGGTGATCGTGGTGCCGGTCAGGCGGTCGAGCGTGGTGCCCACCATGGCGCGCCACTCCGCGTCGGGAAGTGCCGCCAACACCGCCTTGCCGGGGGAGGACGCGTGCAGGGAGAGCGGGCCCTCCCACCGCGGCGAGGTGAACACGTCGCTGTCGACGTGGTCGACGTACTCCAGCGTGAGCGGTTGCACGTGCACCAGCGAGGCTGTGACCCCGTGGGTCCTGGCGAGGTCGTCCAGGACGGGGTGGGCCAGGCGGATGAGGGAGTCGACGACGCGGTGCGGCGAGAGTCCCGGCCAGTCGAGGGCGAGTCGATAGTGGGCAGGCTCGACCTTCTCGACGAGCCCGTTGCACTCCAGCGTCCAGAGCAGTCGCCACGCTGTGGGCCGTTCGATGCCACAGCGTCGTGACAGCTCGGCGAGCGACACGTCACCGTCGGCCTCGGCGATGGCACGAAGGAGGGCCACGGCACGGTCGACCGATTGGATCGTCTTGCTCCGCCGTTCGGGCACGGATCCTCCTGGTGGTCCGATGTTGACGGTGGGAACCGCCGGCCATAGTCTCTCTTGCATAATATCGTCATGATGTCCGTATAGTGCAACGGAGGATGATGTTCGAGAGAAGCCGGCCCCTTCGCGGGGTGAAGGTCGTGGATCTCGGGCAATGGATGGCCGGGCCCACGGCCGCGCGGCTGCTGGCCGACAACGGCGCGGACGTGGTGCACGTGGACCCGCCGGGCGGATGGCGCTGGAGCGCCCAGGCCGACGCCGTCCTGAACGCGGGCAAGGACAGGGTGCAGCTCGACCTGGAGGAGCCGAAGGACCTCGTGGAGCTCCATCGGCTCGTTGCCGAGTGCGATGTGGTGATCGAGAACTTCGCACCGGGTGCTCTGACCCGGTTCGGTCTCGACCATGCGAGCGTGTTGGCGAGGCATCCGCGCGTGGTCTACCTGTCGCTGCCCGGGTTCGCCTCCACTGACGGCGAGTATGCGGGGCTGCAGGCTTTCGAGGGCGTGATCGCCTCCGCGACTGGCCAGTTCTCGGACATGGGCGTGAATCGCGTCCTGATGGGCATCGCCGCGTCGTACTCGCCACTGCCGCTGGGCTCGGCGTACGCGGGAGTCTTCGGCGCCATGGCCGTCGGCCTGGCGCTTCGCGCTCGCCTCCGGCACGGCCAGGGTGAGCACATCGAGGTGCCGATCGCCTCCAGCCTCCTGGAGGCGCTGGCATACAACTCGATGCACGTCGACCACGTGCCGCCGCGATACCTCTCGCGGCGTGAGCGGGCGATCCAGGACGGCGTCCACGACCTGTCCTATGCGCAGGTTCAACCGCTGCTCGACCCGTTCTACCGGACATACTGGTGTTCCGACGGCCGACCGTTCTATCTCGTGGCCGTCTCGCACCGGGAGCACCCCCGTCGAGTGCTCGAAGCACTGGGCATCTGGACCGACGCGGTCGCCGCCGGCCTGCCGGTCCACGACCCCTACCTGCCCACCTCCCAATGGCCGGAGGGTGCCGACTGCACACTGCGCGCGCATCCGATCTCCGACCGGTGGTCGGAATGGCTCGCCTCCCGGATCAGCGGCGTTCTCGCCACCCGCCCCAGCCACGAGTGGGAGGTCGAGTTCGCGGCGCTGGGCATCCCGGCCATCGGCACGCGGACGACGATGGAGTGGCTGGACAACGATCACGCCCTCGACTCGGGGCTGTTGGTCGAC
This sequence comes from Nostocoides sp., assembly GCA_039812405.1. Classification (GTDB taxonomy): domain Bacteria; phylum Actinomycetota; class Actinomycetes; order Actinomycetales; family Dermatophilaceae; genus Nostocoides. The sequence continues at coordinate 6,430 of JBDIAL010000030.1, read as the reverse complement.
GACCACGACCCGAGCCTGGGACGCATCCGCCGCATGGGCCCGGTGGTGTGGGCTCAGCAGGTGCCCGGGAACCACGCACAGCCCCAGCCCGTGCCGGCCGACCCCGCCGCGGGGTGGCTCGACGGAGTGCTGGTGGTGGATCTCACCAACGTGATCGCCGGACCGACCATCGGCTCGACGCTGGCCCGGTTCGGGGCTCGAGTGGTGAAGGTGGATCTCCCCAATCCGACCTTCGACCCGTGGAACACCGTCCTGTGCGGCCTTCACTCCAACCGCGGCAAGGAGAGCGTCCTGCTCGACGTCGGCTCGGCCCGTGGCCGTCCGGCGTTCGCACGCCTGCTGGCACGGGCCGACGTGCTCACCGTCAATGCCAGCGAGCAGCAGCTGACCAGGTTGGGACTGACCGCTGCGGACCTCGCAACGATCGCACCCGGTGCCGTGCTGTGTCATCTCGACGCATGGAGCGGGCCCGCCGGTGGGCCATGGCGGCAGCGGCCCGGCTACGACGACCTCGTGCAGGCCGCAACCGGGATCATGTCCCGATTCGGCGGCCGGGAGACGCCAGAGGAGCACGCCCACTTCGGAACCATCGACGTGCTTGCCGGCCTCGCCGCAGCAACCGCCACGGCATTCGCTCTCTACGCCCGGCAGGCCCATGGCGAGGCACCGGTGGCGCGCTCCTCGCTCGCGGCTGCCGGGCAGCTGATCCAGGCGGCCTACATGGTCGCCCATGACGGGACGCGGCCAGCCGAGCCCTCGGGGAGGGAGGCACGGGGAGAGAGCCCCACCTACCGGATCTACGCGACGCTCGACGGGTGGGCCTTCTTCGTGATCCCCGGGAAGAGCCTGCCGGCGCTGGAAGCCGAGCTCGGCACGAGCCTGTCCGAGTCGTCGGCCGCCGACGACCTCGCCGAGATCCTCGCCCGGGTGCTTCGCGTCCGGCCCACCGCACACTGGCAGGGGACGCTCGCCCCGCTGGGCATCACAGTGCAGCCGCTGCACACGCTGACCCACCAACGCGCATCACACACGAGTGACGACGTCACGCCGTGGGGAGCGTCGAGCTATCACTTCACGCGCATGGCACATCACCAGATGGGCGGCGCCGTGACGCTGGTCGCCCCGCTGGCCGTCCGGCCCCGGAGGGCACGGATCGTGGTGCCCGCCGACGCACCCAAGTACGGCACGCACACGGAATCCGTGCTCGCCGAACTGGGCTACAGCCCCGCCGAGATCGCCGAGTTGGTGTGTGACGGCTCCGCCGGGCTGACCTGGTCCGACGAGTACCTGCCGAGTTGAGGAGATCGATGAGCAGTCCGGCCAGCCTCAGGACCGTGATGACGGTGACCGGTCCCGTCCCCGCAGAGGACCTGGGTGTCGTCCTGCCCCACGAGCATGTTTTCGTCAACACCATGCGCGAATACCGCGGGAACGGGATGCTCCACGACCCCACCGTCGCCATCCAGGAGCTCGACGACTTCCGCGCGCACGGAGGCAGGACGCTGGTCGAGCTCACCACGGGCGGCAGCCGTGACCCTGAGCGGCTGGCGGAGGTGTCCCGAGCGACCGGCGTCCAGATCGTGATGGGGTGCGGCCACTATCGTGAGCCGTACCTGGACCTGGAGCACTTCGCCAGGACGAGCGCCACCGGGCTCGCCGAGGAGATCATCCGCGAAGTGGAACAGGGGGTCGGGTCGACCGGGATACGTCCAGGGATCATCGGCGAGATAGGCAGCAACGACGACACCATCTCACCGGCTGAGGAGAAGTCGTTCCGGGCCGCTGCGCGGGCCCATCTGGCCACCGGGCTCACCATATCCACGCACGCCCCCTGGTTCCCCGTCGGCCTCGAGCAGCTCGACATCCTCGAGGACGAGGGGGTTGCCGCCAACCGGGTCGTGATCGGTCACGCCGACGGTGTCCCCGGTCCGGCATACCAGCTCGCCCTTGCGCGTCGCGGCTGCTACGTCGAGCTCGACGGCTTCGGCACCGACAGCGACTACGACGCCGAACGGGCCATCGGATACCTTCTCCTCCTCCGCGAAGAGGGTCACCTCCACCAGGTGCTCGTCTCTCACGACATCTTCCTGCGCACCCACGTGCGTGCTCGGGGCGGGCCGGGCTACACCTGGATCGCCCGTGAGCTCGTCCCGAGGCTCCGAGACCGAGGCCTGACGGAGGGGGAGATCGGCCAGCTGCTGGTCGACAACCCACGGTCGGCGCTCACCGGACTCGTCGCGACCTGACAGGGCAGAGGGGAGCCGCAAGGCGTTGACCTCGGTGGATGGTGCGGCCAGCCCCTCTGCACCGAAGGTCTCCCCGCATCAGGCGAGCTCGCTGGGCGGCTCGCTCCTCCGTCTTCGGAATGAGGGGCGGCACTTCGTTGCTAGAATCGTTTCAACCGCCCCAGGTGCTCCACCGCCACGGGGCTCCGACGGCGACATGGAGGAGCCCGATGGCTCGGGAGGGGAGGAAGGCGAGCGTCAAGGACGTCGCCGCCCTGGCCGGTGTGTCGCTCGGCACGGTGTCGAACGTCGTCAACTCGCCGGGCCGGGTCAGCGATGCGCTCCGGGCGCGGGTGCAGGACGCCATCGACGCGCTGGGGTGGGTGCCGAACGAGTCGGCCCGATCGTTGAGAGTCGGGCGGAGTCGATCGATCGGTCTCGTCGTCATGGACATCGCCAACCCCTTCTTCACCGATCTGGTGATCGGCGCCGAGGACGCGGTCGAGGACCACGGGTACGCCGTGCAGGTCGGCAACAGCCGACACGACGAGGCGCAGGAGCGCAAACAGCTGGGGACGTTCGCCCAGCAGCCGGTCAGCGGCGTCCTGTTGGCGCCCATCCGTGGCGTCAGCGACGCGGTCCACGACGTGCTGTACCGGGGGGTCCCCGTCGTGCTGCTGGACCGGGCGGGTCACCAGCCGGGCTTCTGCTCGGTATCGGTCGACGACGTCGAGGGCGGGCGGCTCGCCGTCGCGCACCTCGTCGAACGGGGACACCGGCGGATAGCGGTGGTCGGCGGTCCGGGAGAGCTGTCGCAGGTGGCCGACCGCCGTCACGGCGCCGAGCTGGCGGCGTCCGAGGGCCACGACGTGGAGCTGCTGGTCATCTCGACTCCCCAGCTGGAGTTCCGGTTCGGAGTCGAGGCAGCTGAGTCGATCGTGGCGATGCCCGACGCCCAGCGCCCGACGGGCGTGTTCGCGGCGAACGACCTCCTGGCCATCGGCCTGCTCCAAGGCTTCGTCACGGCAGGCCTTCGGGTGCCCGAGGATGTCGCCATCGTGGGCTACGACGACATCGAGTTCGCCGCTGCCGCAGCGGTTCCGCTGTCCTCGGTGCGTCAGCCGCGGGTAGAGCTGGGACGGCGCGCCGCCGAGCTGCTGTTCGACGAGATCGAGTCGGTCGGCACGGATCGGGCGCACGAGCACGTCCAGACGCAGTTCGTCCCGGAGCTCGTCGTCCGGCGCTCCAGCGCATTGGCCGTCGGATCACGCGTCTGAACGGGTCCAGGCCAGGGTCTCACGGGTGACGGTGGGGTCGAGCCTCGTGGCGAGGGGTGTAGGCGACGGGCCGGGTCGTGCGGGCCACGAGGGCTCGGAGGTCTTCCAGGCTGCCCTCGAGAAGGCCGGCGGCACGGGCCTGGACGAGGATGTTGCCGATGGCGGTGGCTTCGACGGGACCGGCGAGGACGACGCGGTCGGAGCGATCGGCGACGAGCTGGCAGAGCACGGAGTTCTGGCTGGCGCCGCCGACGAGGTGGACGGTGCGGATGTTCACGCCGGTGACGTCCTCCAGCCGGTCGAGGGTGCGGGCGTAGGACAGGGCGAGGCTCTCCAGGACGGAGCGCATGACGACGGGGGGGTCGGCGTCGCGCAGGGCGGGGGCGAGGGCCGCGATGCGGGAGGGCATGTCGCCGGCGGGCAGGAGGGAGGGGTGGTCGACGTCGAAGACGACGTGCCCGGTGGCGGTGGTGGACGCGGCGACGAGGGTCGCCAGGTCGACCGGTGACCCCGACTGCCGCCAGGAGCGGACGCACTCGTTGACCAGCCACATCCCCATGGTGTTGCGCAGGTAGCGGGTGCGTCCGTCGACGCCGCCCTCGTTGGTGAAGTTGGCTCGGCGTGAGGTGTCGGTGAGGACGGGCCGGTCGGTCTCGACGCCGATGAGCGACCAGGTGCCGGAGGCGATGTATGCCGCGTCACGGCTGGTCATGGGGACGGCGACGACGGCGGAGGCGGTGTCGTGCGAGCCGACGGCGACGACGGGCAGGGGCCCGGCGCCGAGGTCGGCGGCCACGTCGGGGGTGAGGGTGCCGATGGTGTCGCCGGGGGTGGTGAGCGGGGGCAGCAGGCCGGTGGGCAGCCCGAGGGTGTCGGTCAGCTGCGCGTTCCAGGCGCCGGTGGTGACGTCGAGCAGGCCGGTGGTGGAGGCGTTGGTCCGCTCGGCCTGCCGGACTCCGGTGAGCCAGTAGGCGACGAGGTCGGGGACCAGCAGCATGGTGGTGTCGGCGTCGAGGAGGCCGTCGAGCCGGTCGACGGTCAGCTGGTAGAGGGTGTTGAACGGCAGGAACTGCAGCCCGTTCGCGGCATACAGCTCCTCGGCGGTGAGGAGTCCTTGGACGGCGTCCACGCCGCGGGCGGTGCGCTCGTCGCGGTAGTGGAACGGGGTGGAGACGACGCGGTCGCCGCGCAGCAGGGCGTAGTCGACGGCCCAGGAGTCGATGCCGATGCTGCGCAGGCCGGGTTCGGCAGCGATGGCCGTGCGCAGCCCCTCGAGGATGTTGCGGTAGAGCTCGTAGATGTTCCAGTGCAGCCCGTCGCGGGTGCGGACGGGGGTGTTGGGGAACCGGTGGACGTCCTCGATCTCGAGCCGGTCGGGGCCGACGCGGCCGAGGACGACGCGACCGCTGGTCGCGCCGAGGTCCACGGCCGCGACGACCCCGGCGGTCATCGCAGGAAGGCGGCGGCGACGCCGGCGTCGACGGGGATGTGCAGCCCGGTGGTGTGGGTCATCTCCGGCCCACAGAGCGCGAACACGGCGTTGGCGCAGTGCTCCGGGAGCACCTCTCGCTTGAGGAGGGTTCGCTGGGCGTAGAAGGCGCCGAGGTTCTCCTCCTCCACGCCGTAGACGGCGGCACGGGAGGCGCCCCAGCCGCCGGCGAAGATGCCGGAGCCGCGCACGACGCCGTCGGGGTTGACTCCGTTGACCTTGATGCCGTGCTCGCCGAGCTCGGCGGCCAGCAGCCGCACCTGGTGGGCTTGGTCGGCCTTGGTCGCGGAGTAGGCGATGTTGTTGGGCCCGGCGACGATCGAGTTCTTGCTGGAGATGTAGACGATGTCGCCGCCGAGCCGCTGGGCGATGAGCACCGCGGCGGCGGCCTTGGACACCAGGAAGGAGCCCTTGGCCATGACGTCGTGCTGGAGGTCCCAGTCGGCGGCCGTCGTCTCCAGGAGCGGCTTGGACAGCGACAGTCCGGCGTTGTTGACGACGAGGTCGAGCCCGCCGAAGGCGAGGACGGTGGCGTCGACCATGGCCTGGACGGCGTCCTCGTCGGAGACGTCGGCGGCGACGCCGACGGCGACGTCCGTGCTGCCGAGGTCGGCCGCGGCGGCGGCGGCCTTGTCGCCGTCGAGGTCGGCGATGACGACGCAGGCGCCCTCGGCGGCGAGCTTGGCGGCGGTGGCCTTCCCGATGCCGGAGGCGGCGCCGGTGACCAGGGCGATCCGGGTGGCGAGCGGCTTGGGCTCGGGCATCCGGGACAGCTTGGCCTCCTCCAGCGCCCAGTACTCGATGCGGAACTTCTCGCCCTCGTCGATGGGGGCGTACGTCGACAGGCCCTCGGCGCCGCGCATGACGTTGATGGCGTTGACGTAGAACTCGCCGGCGACGCGGGCGGTCTGCTTGTCCTTGCCGTAGCTGAACATCCCGACGCCGGGGACGAGGACGACCAGCGGGTCGGCGCCGCGGATGGCGGGGGAGTCGGGGGTGGCGTTGCGGTCGTAGTAGGCCTGGTAGTCGGCGCGGTAGGCCTCGTGCAGCTCGCCGAGGCGGGCGACGGAGTCCTCGACGGACGCGGTGGCGGGCAGGTCGAGGACCAGCGGCTTGACCTTGGTGCGCAGGAAGTGGTCGGGGCAGGAGGTGCCGAGCGCAGCGAGGCGCGGGTGCTCGGTGCTGGCCAGGAAGTCCAGGACGACCTCGGAGTCGGTGAAGTGGCCGACCATCGGCCGGTCCGCCGAGGCGATGGCGCGCAGGGTCGGGGCCAGCGCGGCGGCCTTGGCCAGCCGCTCGGCCGGCGGCAGGGCGGCATACCCCTCCAATGCGGGACCGAACGGCTCGGGCGTGGAGTGCGCCGCGATGTAGGCGGCGGCGGTGTCGATGATGGTCAGGGAGTTGGCCTCACACTCCTCGGAGGTGTCGCCCCAGGCGGT
>JBDIAL010000029.1:0-25496 GCA_039812405.1 Nostocoides sp. | reverse complement strand
GGCGCCGTGGCCGAGGCCTCGCCGCAGACCCGGAGGGCCTGGCTCGCCGCGGCCGCCGACGCGCTGGACGCCGCGGTCGACGAGCTCGTCGACCTCGCCGACCGGGAGACCGCCCTCGGAGAGGAGCGGCTGCGCGGCGAGGTGGGCCGGATGACCGGCGAGCTGCGCTTCGACGGCGCGGTCGCCGTCGAGGGGTCCTACCTCGACGCGACGATCGACCGGTCGACCCCCATGGGCCTGCTCGCCCGCGTCAACCTGCCCCTCGGACCGGTCGCCGTCTTCGGCGCGAGCAACTTCCCCTTCGGCTTCGGCGTGATGGGCACCGACACCGCCGCGGCCCTGGCCGCCGGGTGCCCCGTCGTCGTCAAGGCCCACCCCGCCCACCCCGCGACGAGCCTGCGGCTCCTCGCGATCGCGGCCGAGGCGCTCGCCGCGGCGGGCGCGCCCGACGGGATCATCGGGCTCGTCGCCGGGCTCGAGGCCGGCGCCCGGCTCGTGCAGCACCCGGCCGTTCAGGCCGTCGCCTTCACCGGCTCCCAGCGCGGCGGGATGGCCCTGCGCGCCCTCGCCGAGCAGCGTCCGCAGGTCATCCCGGTGTATGCCGAGATGGGCACCGTCAACCCCGCCGTCGCGACCCCCTCCGCCGGGCTCGAGGAGGTCGCCAAGGGCTACGTCGCCTCGTTCACCCTCGGCAGCGGCCAGTTCTGCACGAAGCCCGGGCTGCTCCTCGGCGCGCGGGGGGCGACGGACGCCGTCGCCGCGGCCCTCGCCGACGCCGCCCCCGCGCCCGTCATGCTCACCGCGGCCATCCGGGACTCCGTCGCGAGCGGGGTCGACGGGCTCGTCGCCGCCGGCGCGACGGTCGTCGTCACGAGCGGCGGGGCCGACGGCGGCTGGTCCGCCCCCGCCGTGCTCCTCCGCGCCCCGCTCGACGCGCTCGAGCCCGGGAGCCGGCTGCTCGAGGAGGTGTTCGGAGCGGTCGCCCTCGTCGTCGAGTACGACGACCTCGACGAGGCCCTCGGCCGGCTCGACCTCCTGCAGCCCTCGCTCGCCGCGAGCGTGCTCACCGGCGGCGCCGACGACCCCGACGCCGCCCGGGTCGTCGACCGGGTCCGGCACAAGGTGGGACGGGTCGTCGTCGACGGGTGGCCCACCGGCGTCGCGGTCACCTGGGCCCAGCAGCACGGCGGTCCCTGGCCCTCGACGAGCGAGCCCCGGACGACCTCGGTCGGCAGCGGCGCGCTCGGCCGCTTCCTCCGGCCGGTGGCCTTCCAGGGCGCCGGGGACGGGCTGCTCCCGCCGGCGCTGCGCTCGGACAACCCGTGGCGGCTGCCCCGGCGGGTCGACGGGGTCGTCGTCGCGCCCGACCCCTCGTGACGGGCGTCCTCGGCTCATGAGCGGCATCCTCGACGGGGTCCTCGTCGCCGACTTCAGCCGCGTCCTCGCCGGGCCGCTCGCCACGGTGCTCCTCGCCGACCTCGGCGCGACCGTCGTCAAGGTCGAGCGTCCCGGCGTCGGCGACGACACCCGGCAGTGGGGGCCGCCGTGGACCGCGACGACGAGCTCCTACTTCGAGTCGGTGAACCGGTCCAAGCAGAGCGTGACCCTCGACCTGTCCGACCCCGACGACCTCGCGGCGGCGGTCCGTCTCGCGGAGCGCGCCGACGTCCTCGTCGAGAACTTCCGCGCCGGCGCCCTCGCGGCCCGCGGGCTCGGGTACGAGCAGCTCGCCGAGCGCAACCCCGGGCTCGTCTACTGCTCCGTCACCGGCTTCGGGTCCGGCGGCGGAGCCCACCTCGCGGGCTACGACTTCCTCGTCCAGGCCGTCGGCGGCCTCATGAGCATCACCGGGGACCCCGCCGGCGAGCCGACGAAGGCCGGCGTCGCCCTCGTCGACGTCCTCACGAGCAAGGACGCAACGATCGGCATCCTCGCGGCGCTCCACGAGCGGAGCCGGTCCGGCCGGGGCCAGCACGTCGAGGTCAACCTCCTCTCCTCGCTCCTCGGCTCCCTCGTCAACCAGGCGCAGTCCTACCTCACGACGGGCCGCTCCCCCGGCCGGCTCGGCAACCAGCACCCCTCGATCGCGCCCTACGAGACGCTGCACTGCGCCGATGGCGTCATCGCCGTGGCGTGCGGCAACGACGGCCAGTTCGCCCGGCTCGCAGCCGTCCTCGGCGTTCCCGAGCTGGCCGGCGACGCGCGGTTCGCCCGCAACGCCGACCGCGTCCGCCACCGCCCCGCGCTCGTGGCGGCCCTGGAGTCCGCGCTCACCGCGGAGCCGACCGCCGTGTGGGTCGAGCGCCTCACGGCGGCCGGGCTCCCGGCCGGCGCCGTCGGTGACCTGGCTTCCGCCTTCGCGCTCGCCGAGAGCCTCGGGCTCGACCCGCGGGTCCCCGTCGGGCCGGACGCGGCGGACCAGGTCCGCCACCCGGTGACCTACTCCCGGACCCCCGTCACGGCATACCGCCGTCCGCCGCTCCTCGGCGAGCACACCGAGTCCGTGCTCGCCGAGCTGGCGGCCGACGTCCACGTCCACCCCGACCCCGATCCCCACTCCAACACCGCGAGGACCTCATGAGCACCCCATCGAAGAAGACCCCCCTCGACCCCATCGACCTCGCCGGGATCGACGACCTCCTCACCCCGGACGAGCTGGCGGTCCGAGCCTCGGTGCGGCAGCTGTGCGCCGACCGGATCGACCCCTACGTCGCGGACTGGTTCGAGCAGGGCACGCTGCCCGACCCGCGGGGGCTCGCCACCGAGCTCGGCGCCCTGGGGCTGCTCGGCATGCACCTGGAGGGCTACGGCTGCGCGGGCATGTCGGCGGTCGACTACGGCCTGGCCTGCGTGGAGCTCGAGGCGTCCGACTCGGGCATCCGCTCCCTCGTGTCGGTGCAGGGGTCCCTCGCGATGTTCGCGATCCACCGGTGGGCCGCCGAGGAGACCAAGCAGGAGTGGCTGCCGCGGATGGCGACCGGCGAGGCGATCGGCTGCTTCGGGCTCACCGAGCCCGATCACGGCTCCGACCCGGGGTCGATGCGCACCCGGGCCCGCCGCGACGGCACGGACTGGGTCATCGACGGCCGCAAGATGTGGATCACCAACGGCTCGATCGCCGACGTCGCCGTCGTGTGGGCCCAGACCGACGAGGGCATCCGCGGCTTCGCCGTGCCGACCGACACCCCCGGCTTCTCCGCCCCGGAGATCAAGCACAAGATGTCCCTGCGGGCGTCCGTGACCAGCGAGCTGGTCCTCGACGGCGTCCGGGTGCCCGACGCGTATGCCTTCCCGGAGGTCCGCGGGCTCAAGGGGCCGCTGTCGTGTCTCAACGAGGCGCGCTTCGGGATCGTGTGGGGCGCTCTCGGGGCGGCCCGGTCCTCCTTCGCGGCGGCGCTGTCGTATGCCCGGGAGCGCACCCAGTTCGGCCAGCCCATCGGGGCCTACCAGCTGACCCAGGAGAAGCTGGCAACGATGAGCCTGGAGCTGACCAAGGGCATGCTCCTCGCCCTCCACCTCGGCCGCCGCAAGGACGCCGGCACGCTGCGCCCGGAGCAGGTCAGCCTCGGCAAGCTGAACAACGTGCGCGAGTCCCTCGAGATCTGCCGCACCGCCCGGACCATCCTCGGCGCCAACGGCATCTCGCTGGAGTACCCCGTCATCCGGCACGCCAACAACCTCGAGTCCGTGCTCACCTACGAGGGGACCGTCGAGATGCACACCCTCGTCGTCGGTCAGGCGCTCACCGGTCTGTCCGCCTTCCGCTGACCCGCGCCGGCCGGCTACCACCCGAGGAGGCGACGGGCCGCCAGCCAGGTGGCTTCCTGGGCCTCGTCGACCGTCGCCGGCAGCGTCCAGGCGTCGGCGTTGTCGCACAGCACGATGAGCAGGGCGACGTCCCGGTCGAGGTCCTCGCCGATCCCGCTGGCGCCCAGCAGGGTGCGCAGCAGGGCGCGGTAGGTGCGGTGCAGCTCCTCGACGGTGCGCTCGGTCGCCCCGCTCAGGATGGGCTGCATGGCGTGCGCCCGCTCGAGGACGAGGATCGCCGGCGCGATCCGGGGGTTCTCCAGCGTCCAGCGGGTGTGGGCGAAGACGAGACGGCGCAGGTTCTCCTCGGGCGTCTCGTCGACCCGCAGGCAGGCCGCCATGGCGCGGTAGAAGGCGGCCAGGTGCTCGGCGAGGGCCGTGGAGACGAGCTCGTCCTTCCCGCCGGGGAAGTGGGAGTAGAGGCTCGCCGTCCGGATGCCGGTCCGGCCGGCGATCCGGCGCAGCGAGGCGCCCTTGACCCCCTCGGCGGCCGCGATCTGGAGCGTCACCTCCATGATGCGCGCGCGGCGCTGGGCCTCGGCGCTGCCCGCGCCGACGTCCGGGGCGAAACGGGCGACGAACGCCCGTACCTCCTCGGCGACGACGTCGGGACGGCTCGGCACGGCACACTCCCGCTCGGCGGGCGCCGGCTATCCCGAGGCCGGTCCGGGAACGAGCAGGACGGGAACGGGCGAGGACCGCACGATCTTGGACGCTCCCGAGCCGAGGAAGATCCGGGCGGCGGGGCCGACGGCGCTCGGCCCGACGAGGAGCAGGTCGCCGTCCTGCCAGGGGACGTCGCCGATCGCCCGGCTCCACGAGACCCCCACCCCGACGACGAGGGAGTCGGCCAGACGCCGCCCCAGCTCGTCGGTGCGGTCGCCGGCCTGCTCCCGCAGACGGTCCTTGGTGCGCTCGACCCAGGCGTCGGCGACGAGGTCGTCGGCCGACTGCTCGACGGTCCCGAGGAGCCGCTTGGGCGGCCGCACGACGAACGACACCGCCCGCACCGGCGTGCCCGTCCCGTCGGCGATCCGCTCGGCGGTCTCGGCGAGGTGGGCGCCGTCGGCGGACCCCGCATACGCGATGTTCACGCGCCGGATCCTCGACTCCGGACCGGACCGGAAGCCCCGGGGAGCCAGCAGGACCGGACGCGTCGAGGAGTGCGCCAGGCGGTCGATGATGCTGCCGAACGAGATCCGCCCGAGAGCCCCCTTGGTCGACGACCCGACGACGAGCACCGAGGCGTCGACGTCGTCGGCCAGCTCGACGAGCCCCGCGGGGATGGAGCGGGCCTGGCGGACCTCGAAGCTCGCCTCGAGGTCCGCCGGCAGGCTCGCGCGGGCGCGGTCGAGGACCGCGTGACCCCACTCGACGAGCGGGGTCAGGTAGTCCCCGTCGACGGACACGGCTCCGACCGCATGGGGCTGGGAGATGACGACGGCCACGACGAGCGGCTCGCCGACGGAGCGGGACAGCACGCTGCCCAGCTCCAGGGCGGTCGTGCCGCTCTCCCCGGGCGCGTACCCGACGACGATCGCCATCGTCAGACCGACGCCGAGAGGGACTTCGCCTCGACGTGGGTCACCGGTATGCCGAGCGCGCGGGCCCGGTCGACGACGTCGAAGCGCTGCCAGACCGACTCCGATGCCGGCAGGGTGACGACGACGACCTGGTCCGGCCTGAAGGAGTCGATCGCCGTCTGCAGGGCCCGCAGCGGCCGGTAGTCCCCGAGTGCTCCCTCGGCGTTCAGGTTGTTGGCGCGCAGGTCGGCGAGGGTCGTGTCGAGCCGGTCCTGGGCCGCCCGGACCGTCGCGTCGCGGACCGAGACCGCGCCGTGGGTCGCCGCCACACCCGTCTCGACGGCGCTCTCCGGCACGCACACGAAGTACTCCGCCTTGCCGGTCGCGTCGATCCGCTTCAGCTCGGAGCGGAGCTCGTCGGCGCCGAGGGTCTGGTTGGCGAGGACGAGGACGCGGCGGGCGGTGCCGGTGGGCTCCGGCGAGATCTGCTCCGGCAGCCGCGAGATCCGGACCTTGTTGACGGCGAAGCAGACGAGGAAGACCGCCCAGGACAGGAGACTGAGCCACAGCTGGATGCGGACGTCCTTGTTGAGCGCCATCTGGAGCAGGACGGCGACGATCGCGAGCGTCGTGATCACCGACAGCGCCGGGAAGAGCCACATCTTCACCGTCAGCTTGCTGTCGTCGGTGCGGTAGCGCAGCACGATCTGGGAGATGCAGATGAGCAGGTAGACGAACAGGATGACGGCGCCCGAGGAGTTGAGCAGGAAGTTGAAGACCCCGTTGGGCGAGATCGCGGCGAGGATGACGCAGCAGAAGCCCACGACCGACGAGGTGAGGATGGCGACGACCGGCACGCCCCGGGAGTTGACCGACACCATGGCGGCGGGCGCCTCCCGGCGGGCGGCGAGGACGAAGAGCATCCGGGACGCGGTGTACATGCCCGAGTTGAGGCAGGACAGGACCGCCGTGAGCACGACGGCGTTCATGATGTCGTCCGCGTAGGGGATGCCGATCTTCTCGAACGCCGACACGTAGGGCGACGCGGCGAGGTCGTCGGAGTTCCACGGGAGGATGACGGCGAGCAGGAAGATCGAGCCGACGAAGAAGAGCGAGATCCGGGTGATGACGGAGTTGGCCGCCTTGGCGACCGCCTTCTCCGGGTTGTCGGACTCGGCGGCGGCGATCGTCGCGATCTCGGCGCCGACCATGGAGAAGATGACGGTGACGACGCCCGCGGTGATGGCCCATCCGCCCATCGGCAGGAAGCCGCCGTGCGCGGTGAGGTTGCTGAAGTCGAGGTGCGCCCCGGGCCACAGGCCGAGGACGAAGAGGGTCCCGGTCACGAGGAAGACGATGATCGCCGCGACCTTGATGCCGGCGAACCAGAACTCGAACTCACCGAACGAGGACACGGAGATGAGGTTGGTCCCCGTCATGAGGAGCATGAGGACGAGGCTGAGCAGCCAGGTCGGCGCGTGGGGCAGCCAGAAGTTGATGACCTTCGCGCCGGCGACCGCCTCGAACCCGACGACGATGACCCAGAAGTACCAGTAGAGCCACGCCGTCGAGAACCCGGCCCAGTCGCCGAGCGCCCGGCGGGAGTAGTCGGAGAAGGACCCCGTCGACGGGTTCGCGACGGCCATCTCCGCCAGCATCCGCATGACGAGGATGATGAGGACCCCGCACAGGGCATACGTGAGGAACGCGCCCGGGCCGGTGGCCTTGATGACGGCTCCCGACCCGACGAACAGGCCGGCCCCGATGACGCCGCCCATGGCGATCATCGTCAGCTGACGCTGGTTGAGCCCCTTCTTCAGCTCCGGTCCCGCGCCGGCCATCTCAGGCCTCCCCGGACGGACGGCGCACGGACGGCGGCGGGGCGGGACAGGTCATGGTCGGTCCTCCACGAACGGCTCCTACGGGGCGGAGACGCCCCGGGTGATGACCGGACAGCGTAACGAGCGTTACGCGGGACGTCCATAGTCATCGACCCCCTGATCCGCGCATACCTGCAGGACACAGCCCTGTCCACGGCGTCCGTGCGTCCACGGGATGACGCGGGCGTTACCGGACCGTTACAGCTGTTACGCCCCGTGGGGGCCGCTCTGGCGCCGCCCGCGGGACGTCCCTAGGATGCTCGCCATGCCATCGTCGCGCCCCGACCGCCTGCCGGGGACGACCGAGGAGACCTGGCTCGACGCCCCCTACAGCACGTGGGCGGTCTGGCACCTCGACCGGCTGGCGCCCGTCGCGGCGGTCAGCCGGGGCCATGGACCGGTCCGTCCGCTCCCCCGGGCGGAGCGGCCCCTGCCCGTCGGCGACTTCCACGTCACCCGGCGCGACGGCACGGAGTGCTCGGTGCGCGAGCTGCTCGACGTGACGGACACCGACGCCTTCGTCGTCCTCCAGGACGGTCGCCTCGTGCACGAGGAGTATGCCTTCGACGGGGCCGAGCGGGGCCGGCACGCCGTGCTGTCGATCACCAAGTCCGTCGTCGGCTGCGTCGTCGCCGTCCTCGCCGAGCGCGGTGACCTCGACCTCGAGGCCACCGTCGACCGCTACGTCCCCGAGCTCGCGGGCTGCGGCTACGGCGACGCGACGCTGCGCAACCTCCTCGACATGCGCAGCGGCGTGCGCTTCGTGGAGGCCTACTCCGACCCGACCTCGGACATCAACGAGCTCGACCGCCGGCTCTCCGACATCGGGCTCCACGCCTTCCTCCGGCGACTGGCCCGGGAGCGACCGCACGGCGAGTCGTTCCGGTACCGCTCGAGCGAGACCGACGTCCTCGGCTGGGTGTGCGAGGCCGCGACGGGCGTGCCGATGCCCACGCTGATGTCCGACATCGTCTGGGGGCCGATGGGCGCCGAGGCCGACGCCTACCTCTCGTGCGACGTCAAAGGGTCGGCGATCCACGACGGCGGGCTCGCGGCCCGGGCGCGGGACCTGGCCCGGTTCGGCCAGATGCTGCTCGACGGCGGGACGGTGCCCGCGGCCGCCGCTCCCGGCGCGGAGGACACCCCCGACGCCGAGCCCCCCACCCGGACCGTCGTCCCGGCCCGCTGGCTGCGCAACGCGTGGGGCGTGGACTCCGACATCCGCTCGGCCTTCCTCGACTCCCCGAGCGAGCTGACCCATCCCGGCGGCTGGTACCGCAACCAGCTGTGGTTCCGCCCCGGCCCCTACGGCGACGTCCTGCTGTGCATCGGCATCCACGGCCAGCTCATCCACGTGAGCCGCCGCACCCGGACGGTGTGCGTCAAGCTCTCCCACTGGCCCCAGCCGGTCGACCTCGACCGCGGCCAGGACACGATCCGGATGTGCGACACGATCGGCGGCACCCTCGCCGCGCGCGGTCACCACCCGAGCGCCCAGCCGGGACGCGGCCTGCCCGGCATCGCCGCCGGCGTCAACCGCAGCCCCTCGTCGCGGTCCCGTCGGGCCCCGGCCGCCACCTGACCCCTCCCCCACCGCCCCACCCGACCCCCGCCCACCCAACCCACCGAGCAGAGGACGCGACATGAGCTTCAAGAGCCATCTCAACGGCATACCGGAGATCCGCACGTTCTTCCGGACCAACGAGCAGCCGATCTACTTCTTCGGCCCGACCGCCTTCAACCTGCTCGGCATCGACGGGTGGGTCCGCAACTTCAGCTACGTCGTCTACTACGACTCCTGGGACGGCGCCCACCCGCGCGTCTTCAGCCCGAAGAACAAGCCCTACGTCGAGTTCGAGAGCAGCGAGCAGATCAACAACTACCTCCTGCGCGACCCCGAGGTGCAGGAGTACCTCCGCAGCCGCGGCGGACGGCCCAAGGTCGCCATGGTCTTCTTCGACGAGGAGACCGAGGAGCTGTGCGAGGAGCTCGGCTACGACCTCATCCTCCCGCCCGACTCGCTGCGCCGGCGGCTCGACTCCAAGATCGTCACGACCCAGCTCGGCAACGAGGCCGGCGCGGCGTCGGTGCCCAACGTCCTCGGCCGCGCGGACACGTGGGAGGAGCTGACCGCCCTGGCCGCCGAGAACGGCCTCGGCACCGACCTCGTCGTCCAGACGCCCTACGGCGACTCGGGCAAGACGACGTTCTTCGTCGCGTCCGAGAAGGACTGGGACAAGAACGCCGCGAACATGGTCGACCAGGAGCTCAAGGTCATGAAGCGCATCGACAACAAGGCGGTCGCCGTCGAGGCGTGCATCACCCGGCACGGGACGATCGTGGGCCCGTTCATGGTCGACCTCACCGGCTACCCCGAGCTGACGCCGTACAAGGGCGGCTGGTGCGGCAACGACCTGTTCCCCGAGGCCCTCACGCCCGACCAGCGCTCCCGGGCCATCGAGCACGTCCGCCGGCTCGGCGACCGGCTCGCCGAGGAGGGCTACAAGGGCTTCCTCGAGATCGACGTCCTCGTCGACCTCTCGACCGACGAGGTCTATCTCGGCGAGCTCAACCCCCGCATCTCCGGCGTCTCCTCGATGACGAACGTCACGGCCGGCGCGTATGCCGACGTGCCGCTCTTCCTCTTCCACCTCCTGGAGTTCATGGACGTCGACTACACCGTCGACGTCGAGGAGATCAACGCCCGCTGGCGCGACCTGGCCGCCGTCGACGTGTGGTCGCAGCTCATCATGAAGGAGCCCAACGACAGCGTCGAGCTCATCCTCGCCGCGCCCCGGACCGGCACGTGGCGGCTCAACGACGACGGCTCCTTCGTCTTCCAGTCCGTGACCGACGACTGGCACGACATCACCTCCGAGGACGAGGCCTTCTTCCTGCGGGTGTATGCCAAGGGCGACTACCGCTTCAAGGGCGCCGACCTCGGCATCCTCGTGACGAAGGGCCGGATGCAGACGAGCGAGGGGCTGACGGCCAAGTGCCGGCGGTTCATCGAGGCGATCCGCTCCCAGTACGTCACCGAGCCGCTCGCCGACGCCCCGGCGATCATGCCGATCGCCTACGTCAAGTAGGCCGGACCTCTCCGTCCACCGGCGTCCACCGGCGATCGGGGACGTCGGCGATCGGGGACGTCAGCGACGGGCGGCGACGAGGACGCGGCCGTTGCGCAGCGACCCCTCGTTGCCGGGAGGCAGGCCCATGCCCTCGCCGAGGGCGAGCAGGCTGTCGTCGGCCAGCACGTCGAAGCCGTGGTCCCGCACCAGGTCTCGGATGGCCGACGGCCGCCAGGTCGACCGCCACGGCTCGGCGGCCAGCGGGTCGGGCTGGCGGGACATCCGCAGGATCGCGCGCATGGCGCGCCGCAGCACCCGGACGGTGACCGACCGGGCCTGGTAGTTGACGACGAGCCGGCTGCCCGGTGCCGAGAGGGCCGCGACCTGGGCGACGGTCGACCGGACCGCCGCCGCGGTGAGGTAGGGCACCACGCCCTCCCACACCCAGGTCGTCGCGACGTCGCGGTCGAAGCCGGCCGCCGACAGGGCCGTGTCGAGCGGCTCGGACGCGAGGTCGGCGGCGACCTCGACGAGCCGGCCCGCCAGGGGCACGAGGTCGCCGACCCGCCGGGTCCGGTCCGCGAGCGAGGCGGCCCGGTCGACGTCGAACACCGTCACCGCCGCCAGCTCGGGCATCCGCCAGGCCCGCCCGTCGAGCCCTGCGCCGAGGATGACGACCTGGGGCGCCGGGTGGGCGCGCAGCGCGACGTCGATGGCCACCGTCCGGGGCACGATCATGACCGCGCACCGCCGGACCATCTCGGAGGCCATCCGCTGCGTCTGCGGCGGGACCGCACCGCTGCGCACGAGGTCGACGACGGCCCGCTCCGGAGGGTCGAGCAGCCGGACGGCGACCGGGTCGGAGAACCGGCCGACGGCATACCGTCCGTCGGCGACGGCCCGTCCCTGGCAGACGAGGACCGCCGACGCGCTCGGGGGCGGCACGGACACCGGCGCGGACATCGTGCGGGGATCAGCCGGCGTGCAGGGCGTGGCCGAGGCGGCGGAAGGCGCGGAGGGTGTCGACGAGATGGTTGACGTCCTGGGCGGTCGGCCACGACGACTGCTTGACCGCCACGGTGCGCGTCCGGGGGTGGACGAAGACCATCTGGCCGTGGATCCCCAGGCAGACGAGCGCGACCTCGTCCCCGGCGGGGATGAACCAGAACTGGTTGCGATACCACCCGCCCGGCAGGACCGTCTCGTCCCCCGACCCGGCGAACGCCGCCCGCACGTCCTCCGGACGGTCGTATGACGCGTGGATCCAGGACGCCGGGACGACCGGCCGGCCGTCGACCTGGCCGTCGTCGAGGAGCATCTGGCCGAACCGCGCCATGTCCCGCGCCGCCGCCGACACCCCGCCGTCGTGGATCGCGGACCCGACCGTGTCGCAGGTGATCTCGGCGTCCTGCTCGGCGCCCATCGGCCCCCAGAGCAGGTCGGACACGAGGTCGGCCATCCGGACGCCGGCGGCCCGCTCGCAGACCCAGCCGAGCATGTCGGTGTCCGCCGAGCGGTAGTGGAAGGGGCCTCCGTGGTCGCCGTCCCGGCCCAGGCTCGCGAGGTAGGCGTAGGCCCCGACGGGGTCGCCCTCGCCGATCGGGCGCCACCCCATCGACCGCTCCATGACCCGCACCTGGGAGTCCGGGTCGGTGTAGGCCTCGGAGAAGGCGACGCCGGTGCGCATGTCGAGCAGGTCGCGGATGGTCGTCCCCCCGTAGCCGGACCCCTCGACCTCGGGGACGTAGTGCGTCGTCGGGGCCGTGGTGTCCAGCAGGCCCCGGTCGGCGAGGATCCCCGCGACGCAGCCCACGATCGACTTCGAGCACGACATCATGAGGTGGAGCGTCGTCGCGTCGGCGCCCTCGGCATACGACTCGTGGACGATGAGCCCGCGGTGGAGGACGACGAGGGCGTCGGTATGCGTCGTGTCCACGACGTCCTGGACCGTGGCGGTCTCCCCCGAGAGGCGCTGCAGCGACACCGACGAGAGGTCGACGAGCGGACCCGCGTGGAGGAACCGCATCGCGTCGCCGCGGGCGATCCGCTGGCTGCCCATGAGCTCCCGCATGTGCCGGAAGGACCACCGGACGCTCCCCGGCTCCTGCCAGTTGTCCAGCGTGACGCGTGTGCTGACCTCCGTCGGGAATCCCGTCATCATCATCGGCATGCCGAGAATCCTAGGGATGCCCGGCATGCCGACGACGGCCGGCCCGCTCCGTCGGACGGACGCCCGGGAGACGGCTGGGGACGGTGTCCTGGACCCGATTCAGGACACAAGGGAGCGCAGGACGTACTGGAGGATGCCGCCGTTGCGATAGTAGTCGGCCTCACCGGGGGTGTCGATGCGGACGACCGCGTCGAACGTCGTCGTGGTCCCGTCCTCCCGGGACACCGTGACCGCGACCGTGCGGGGCGTGCGGCCCTCGTTGAGCGCGGTGATCCCGGCGATGGAGAACGTCTCGGTCCCGTCGAGCCCGAGCGACCCGGCGCTCTCGCCGTCGGGGAACTGCAGCGGCAGGACGCCCATCCCGATGAGGTTGGAGCGGTGGATCCGCTCGTAGGACTCGGCGATGACCGCGTGGACCCCGAGGAGCGCCGTGCCCTTGGCCGCCCAGTCCCGCGACGAGCCGGAGCCGTACTCCTTGCCGGCGAGGATGACGAGCGGTATGCCCTGGGCCTGGTAGGCCTGCGACGCCTCGTAGATCGTCGTCTGCGGCCCGCCCTCCTCGAGGAGGTTGCGGGTGAAGCCGCCCTCGATGCCGTCGAGCAGCTGGTTGCGCAGCCGGATGTTGGCGAACGTGCCGCGGATCATGACCTCGTGGTTGCCGCGGCGCGAGCCGTAGGAGTTGAAGTCCTTGCGCTCGACACCGTGCTCGGCGAGGTAGCGCCCCGCGGGGCTGTCGGCCTTGATCGAGCCGGCCGGGCTGATGTGGTCGGTCGTCACCGAGTCGCCCAGCTTGGCGAGGACGCGGGCGCCGGAGATGTCCTCGACGGGGGTCGGCTCGTGTGTCATCCCGTCGAAGTACGGGGGCTTGCGGACGTAGGTCGAGTCGGCGTCCCAGGCGAACGTGCTCCCCTCCGGCGTCGGCAGGGACTGCCAGCGCTGGTCCCCCGCGAAGACGTCGGAGTAGTCGTCGGTGAACATGTCCGTGCTGATCGAGCGGGCGATCGTCGCCTCGACGTCGGCGGCCGAGGGCCAGATGTCGGTGAGGTAGACGTCGGTGCCGTCGGTGTCCTGCCCGAGCGGCTGGGTGGCGAAGTCGAAGTCCATCGTGCCGGCCAGGGCGTAGGCGATGACGAGCGGCGGCGAGGCGAGGTAGTTCATCTTCACGTCGGGGTTGATCCGGCCCTCGAAGTTGCGGTTGCCGGAGAGGACGGAGACGACGGCGAGGTCGTTCTCGTTGACCGCCGCGGAGACCTCCTCGATGATCGGTCCGCTGTTGCCGATGCACGTCGTGCAGCCGTAGCCGACGAGGTAGAAGCCGAGCTTCTCCAGGTAGGGCCACAGGCCGGCCTTGTCGTAGTAGCCCGTGACGACCTTCGAGCCGGGCGCCATCGACGTCTTGACCCACGGCGGGACGGTGAGGCCCCGCTCGACGGCGTTCTTGGCGAGCATCGCGGCCGCCATCATGACCGAGGGGTTGGAGGTGTTGGTGCAGCTGGTGATCGAGGCGATGACGACGTGGCCGTGGTCGATGTCCGCCGGCTGGCCGCCGATGGTCACGTGGGCCGGGTTGCTCGCCCGGCCCTCCGAGACGTCGTCGGAGACGTAGTTGCGCAGATCCTGGGCGAACTGGGCCTTGGCGCGGCTCACCTCGATGCGGTCCTGCGGCCGCTTCGGCCCGGCGATCGAGGGGACGACGGTCGACAGGTCGAGCTCGAGCCGCTCGGAGAAGCGGGGCTCGGCCGCGGGGTCGAGCCACATGCCCTGCTCCTTGGCATACGCCTCGACGAGCGCGACCTGCGCGTCGGAGCGGCCGGTGAGGCGCAGGTAGTCCAGGGTCACGTCGTCGATGGGGAAGATGGCGCAGGTGGAGCCGAACTCGGGGCTCATGTTGCCGATCGTCGCGCGGTTGGCGAGGGGGACGGCCGCGACGCCCTCCCCGTAGAACTCGACGAACTTCCCGACCACGCCGTGCCGCCGGAGCATCTCGGTGATGGTGAGGACGACGTCGGTCGCCGTCGCGCCGGCGGGGATCTCGCCGGTCAGCTTGAAGCCGACGACGCGCGGGATGAGCATGGAGACCGGCTGGCCGAGCATGGCCGCCTCGGCCTCGATGCCGCCGACGCCCCAGCCGAGGACGCCGAGGCCGTTGACCATCGTCGTGTGGCTGTCGGTGCCGACGCAGGTGTCGGGGTAGGCGACGCCGTCGCGGACCATCGTGACCCGGGCGAGGTGCTCGATGTTGACCTGGTGGACGATGCCGGTGCCCGGGGGGACGACCTTGAAGTCGTCGAAGGCCGTCTGGCCCCAGCGGAGGAACTTGTAGCGCTCCCCGTTGCGCTGGTACTCGATCTCGACGTTGCGCTCGAAGGCGTCGGCCCGGCCGAAGACGTCGATGATGACGGAGTGGTCGATGACCAGCTCGGCCGGGGCGAGCGGGTTGATCCGGGTCGCGTCCCCGCCGAGGTCGGCGACCGCCTCGCGCATCGTCGCGAGGTCGACGATGCAGGGGACGCCGGTGAAGTCCTGCATGACGACACGGGCGGGGGTGAACTGGATCTCGGTGTCCGGCTGGGCGTTCTCGTCCCACGAGCCGAGGGCGCGGATGTGGTCGGCGGTGATGTTGGCGCCGTCCTCGGTCCGCAGGAGGTTCTCCAGGAGCACCTTGAGGCTGTACGGGAGGCTCTCGCTCCCCTCGACGCCCCGGATGCGGTAGATCTCGTAGGACTGGTCACCGACGGTCAGCTCACCGTGGGCGTCGAAGCTGTTGGTGCTCGGCACTGTGCACTCCTTGGCTTGTCTGCTATTTATCTTGACATCAAGATACCTCACCCGGCGAACCGGTGTCGATCCCGGCGGGAGGGTTCAGCTGCTCACCCTGTCGTCCTACCCTGTCGCGCCCTCGCCGTCCAGTCCCGGCCCCGGGTCGGCCCAGACGAGTCATCCCCGGTGAGGTGACCGGTGTCCCTGCGGTGGTCCTGGCATACCTCGACCCGCTGGAGGCTCGGCTGGGTCGAGGTATGCGATGTCCCTGCGGTGGTCTCCGCATACCTCGACCGGTGGGGGCCCTGGGTTGGTCGGTGTCGTGGGGTGGTGCTTGGTACACCATGGAGACGCATGCTGGGGCCATGTCGCGAGCCCTCGCTCGTGCCTAGGGTCGGCGTTGCCTGGATGACCGGGCCACGCAGATCACGGACGAGAGGAGCGGCGCGTGTCCCAGACAAGCAGCGGTACGCACCCCGGGACGATTCACGACGCCGCGGCCGACGCGCTGAGGTTGGTGTCGGTGTCGAAGGTGTACGGCGAGACGCTCCGGGTGACTGCGCTGCGTGATGTGTCGCTGGCGTTGGCGGCGGGGAGCTTCACGTCGGTGATGGGTCCGTCCGGGTCGGGCAAGACGACGCTGTTGCAGTGTGCCGCCGGGCTGGAGGAGCCGACGTCGGGGCAGGTGCTCATCGACGGTGCGCACCTGCCGCATGGCGACGAGGCGAAGGTCACGGAGTTCCGCCGGGGCCGGATCGGGTTCGTGTTCCAGCAGTACAACCTGATCCCGTACCTGACGGTGGCCCAGAACGTCGCGCTGCCGTTGCAGTTCGCCCATCAGCGCGTCGACCGGCACGCACGCTCGGAGATCCTGGCGCGGCTGGGGCTGGCGCAGGTGGCCGAGCGGCTGCCCGGAGAGCTTTCCGGCGGACAGCAGCAGCGGGTTGCGATCGCGCGGGCGTTGCTGGCGCGGCCGACGGTGCTGTTCGCCGACGAGCCGACAGGGGCGCTGGACACCACGAGCAGCCGCGAGGTGCTTCGCGTGCTGCGTGAGGCGGTCGACGCGTTCGGGCAGACGGTGATGATGGTCACCCACGATCCGTCCGCGGCGGCGTTCGCCGATGCGGTGGTCTTCCTCGCCGATGGCGCGGTCGTGGACCGGCTCCAGCAGCCCTCGGCGGCGGAGATCGCCGAGTGGATGACCGATCAGGATTCACGCGACGGCGTCGGGCGATGATGCGCCTGGCGTTGGCTTCGCTGCGGTATCGCCGACATGCTCTGGTGGCGAGCTTCTTGTCGGTGTTCTTGGGTTCGAGCATCGTGATGGCGTTCGTGTCGATGCTGGACACCGCCGCCCAGCCCGGGGTCTCCGGCACCGACCGGACGACGCTGACGATCGTGGCCGGCGTGGTCGGTGGCTGGGGGACGGTCATCGTCGGGTCCGCGGTCGCGATGACGCTGGTCGTCGCGACACAGCAGCGGGCCGCGGAGCTGTCGCTGCTGCGTTGTGTGGGTGCCGGTCCCGGTCAGGTCGTCGGGCTGATCATGCGCGAGACGTGGGTGGTCACGACCGTTGCGGCGGTGCTGGCCGTGCCGGTCGGCTACGGCGGCGGTCACCTGCTCCTGGCGATGCTCCAGCGGTCCGGGCAGGTCGCCTACCACCTCGGCTACCGGTTCGGCCCCGCGGCACTCGGGGTCGGGCTCGGTGTCGGCGTGGCCGTGTCGATGCTCGCCACGAGGTTGACGGCGCGCCGCGTCGCGTTCCGGCCGGTGCGCGAGGCGCTGTTCGAGGTGTCGGCCGGTGGGCGGGGGATGAGTCGGCGGCGAGTCTGGATGGGGGTCGTGTTCGTCGGCTTCGGGTTGGCGAGCGTGGTGCTGTCGCTGACGGTCGTGAGCGGCGAGAAGGTCTACGACGTGCAGCCCATCGCCGTCGAGGCGTGCATCTGGTCGGGGATCGGGTTCGCTCTGCTCGCGCCCGTCCTGCTGCGGGCCGCGATCGCGGTGTCGGGCGCCGCCCTGCGAGCTGTCGCGGGCACCGCCGGGGAGCTGGCGGTGGCAGGAATGCGACAACGGCTCCAGCAGGCCGCCGCTCCGATGATGCCGATCGTCGTCGTGACCAGCACAGCCACCGGCACCTTGTCCATGCAGGCGATCACCAACTCACTTCATACGGGGGCTGGCCGGAGCGCCAACAACAGCGTCGAGATGCTCAACTATGTGATCGTGGCCATGATCAGTGTGTATGCCGCGGTCATGCTGGTGAACCTGCTGCTCGTCATCCTGGCCGACCGGCGCCGCGAGTTCGCCCAGCAACGACTCATCGGCGCGACCCCGCGCCAGCTGCTCGGCCTGGTCACCGCCGAGACCGTTCCCCTGCTGCTCGCCGGGCTGGTGGTCGGCACGATCGGCGCACTGACGACCATCGTGCCGTTCAGCATCAAGACCACCCACCGGGCGATGCCCGAGGCCTCGATCTGGATCTATGGCGCGGTCGTGGCCGGCGTCACGGTGCTCACGATCACGACCAGCCTGGCCGCGACCCGACGCGCCACCCGCGCTGCGGCGATCGTCGTGCTGCACGAGGCGGCCCGCGCGTGAACGCCACCACCGGGAGCGCACCGGCCGACGACGGGGGTGGCCAGGCAGGATCCGGGACCCCAGAAGTCGAATGGCGCCGCCTGGTCGAGGACGTGGCGCACCTGGCTCGGCAGACGGCCCGCCGGAGCCGCCGTGGACCGGTTCTGGTGGCGGCCGGGGCCGGAGTGGGACTGTGCGTCGCGGCCACCATCGCCTCGGTGGCGCAGGGCGGCACCTTTTGGGCTCGCTGGATCTGGTTTGCCGTCGTGCTCGTGGCCGCGCTGTACGCGGCCGTCTGGCGCGGTGTGAAGGCGGCACCGGGGAACGTCTTGTTCTCCCTGCACGCCCGACTGAGCGTCGTCGCGGCGTTGATGGACATCGCCATCTGGGCGCTGGCCGACGCGGGCTTCTTCTACCCGCTCTGGACCATCGCCGGCTACGCCATCCTGCTCGGCGTCCACGCCGTCATCCGCTACCGCCGCCGCGGCTCGCGCGAGCAGCAGCTGGCCAGGCGGGTCGAGGTCTTGACCCGCACTCGCCGCGGCGCGGTGGACGCGCAGGCCGCCGAGCTGCAGCGCATCGAGCGCGACCTGCACGACGGCGCCCAGGTGCGGATGGTGTCGCTGGCGATGAAGCTGGGCCTGGCCGAGCAGCTCGCCAGACGCGACCCCGACGCCGCTATCGAGCTGATGGCCGACGCCCGGCAGAGCAGTCTCGCCGCGCTCGACGAGCTGCGCACCGTGATGCGCGGCATCCAACCGCCGGTGCTCAGCGACCGGGGGCTGGTCGGCGCCATCCAGGCGCTGGCGCTCGACCTGTCCGTGCCCACGACCGTGATCGCCGATCTCCCCGGCCACGCGGCAGTGCCGGTCGAATCCGCCGTCTACCTGGCGGTGGCCGAGTGCCTGGCCAACGTCGTCAAGCACAGCCACGCCACCAATACCTGGGTCACGCTGCGCTACGACGCCGGGGCGCTGTCGGCTACCGTCGGTGACGATGGAGTGGGCGGCGCCGACCTCGACCAAGGCACCGGCCTCGTCGGCATCGCGCGACGACTCGACGCGTTCGACGGGACGATCGAGGTCCGCAGCCCGACCGGCGGGCCGACCGAAGTGATCATGGAGATACCGTGCGAGTTGTCATCGCCGAGGACCACGCCCTCCTCCGGGACGGGCTGACCAGCATCCTCCAAGCCAACGACATCGAGGTCGCCGCCGCGCTCGCCGACACCTCGACCCTCCCCGGCATCCTTGCCGCTGAACGGGCTGATCTCGTGATCCTCGACGTGCGGATGCCACCGACGTTCACCAACGAGGGGCTGCTCGCCGCAATCGACGCGCGCCGCGCCCACCCCGGCCTGCCCGTGCTCGTGCTCAGCCAGTACGTCGAACAGCTCTACGCCCGCGAGCTGCTCAGCTCCGGCGACGGCGCGCTCGGCTACCTGCTCAAGGACCGCGTCGCCGACGTGCCCGCATTCGTCGACGCCGTCCGCCAGGTTGCCGCGGGCGGCACCGTGCTCGACCCCCAGGTCATCGCCAGCATGGTCACCCACCACCAAGCCCGCACCCCGATCGGCGACCTGACCCCACGCGAGCGCGAGGTCCTCGCCTTGATGGCCGAAGGACGCGCCAACGCCGGGATCGCCGAACAGCTCGTCGTCACCGAGCGCGCCATCGGCAAGCACATCAACAGCATCTTCGCCAAGCTCGGCCTGCCCGCCGACACCGACGGGCACCGCCGCGTGCTCGCCGTCCTCGAATACCTCCAGAACACCGACCGCCCACAGCCCGACCGAACCCGCGAGTGAAGTGCCCTGGGGGTGGCTCATTCGGGTCCGTCGCCGGTTTCGACGGGAAGATCGGTGCGGCTCCAGGCGATCCAGGACGACCTTGCCCGCGAGCGCGACCCCTTCTTCGCACCGCTGACCGACCACGAGCTGGCGACGCTCCAGGAGATCCTCAACCGCCTCGACGACCACCTGAGCGCCGATCGACAGGTCACGGGGGCAATAACCGTGGACCACGGTCGATAGCCGACGAATCCCCGGGACACCGTCGAGACGACTCACTCGGAGCCCGCCTACGGTCGGACGGCTCGGGGCCAAGGAGGCATCAGCGCGGGTCGGAGCGGCCTTGCGTCAGCAGAGCGACGCACTCCACGTGGTGGGTCATCGGGAAGGCGTCGATGACGCGTATGCCGGTGAGCGGGTAGCCCTCCCCCGCGAGGAGGGCGACGTCCCGGGCGAGCGACGCGGGATCGCAGGCGACGTAGGCGACGGCCCGTGGCGCCATCGCCGCGACGGCCGCGACGACCTCCCTCCCGGCACCGCTGCGCGGCGGGTCGAGGACGACGAGGTCGGCGCGCTCGGGCAGCAGGGGCGAGCGGACGGGCCGTCGGTGCGAGCCGGACCCGCGCCGGGTGCGGGTCCGGGTGCGGGCGGGTGTCCTCCGGGCCACCCCGAGGGCGTCCTCGACCCGGGCCGGGACGACGAGGGCCTGCCGCCGCGAGGCGAGGTTGGCCCGCGCGTGCGGCACCCCGAGAGGGTCGGACTCGACGGCGACGACCTGCCCCGACTCCCCCACCGCGTCGGCGAGCGCGGCGGCGAACAGCCCGACCCCCGCATACAGGTCGACGGCCCGCTCCCCGGGACGGGGGGCGAGCGCGGCGAGCACGGCCGCGACGAACGCCGCGGCCGCGGCCGGATGGACCTGCCAGAAGCCGCGGGACGAGACCGACAGCACCGCCTCCCAGCCCGAGGCGAGGGCGACCCGCTCGGTCACGGCCGGCGCGGCCGCCTGCTCGGGGAGCGGGACGGCCACGGGCAGGCCGATACTCGGGTCGACGACGTCGACGCCCCGGACCCCCGGGGCCCAGGCCCGGCGCAGCGCCCCGGTGGCCTCGACGCCCGCACTCGCGATGAGGCAGCGGTCGAGCTCGACCACCTCGTGGGAGCGGTGCTTGCGCAGGCCCATCCGGGACCGCGGCGACGCGCTCAGCTCGACCCGCGTCCGCCAGCCGAGCCCGTCGGGCGCCCCGGGCGGCCCTGGGAGCGCCTCGGCGGCCTCCGGCATCCCCACCCGGGCCAGGTCGTCATCGGTCAGGCCGCCGATCCGGACGAGCTGCTCACGGACGACGCCGGCCTTGAGCCGGCGCTGGGCGGGGAGGGCGACGTGCT
This sequence comes from Nostocoides sp., assembly GCA_039812405.1. GTDB lineage: Bacteria > Actinomycetota > Actinomycetes > Actinomycetales > Dermatophilaceae > Nostocoides. The sequence continues at coordinate 4,533 of JBDIAL010000029.1, read as the reverse complement.
GGAGGTCGCAGCCCCCGCAGCGGTCGGGCCCGGCATACGGACAGGGCGCCGGGACCCGGTCGGGGCTCGCCTCGAGCACCCGGACGGCGTCGGCCCGCAGGAAGCGGTCGTCGGGACCGCCCTCGGTCACCCGGGCGACGACCCGCTCCCCCGGCAGGGCGTGCCGGACGAAGACGACCCGGCCCTCGTGCCGCGCGACACAGTGGCCGCCGTGGGCGACGGGGCCCACCTCGAGGGTCACCTCGCGGCCGACGAGGGGGTCGGTCGCCGCTGCGGTCACCGGCTGCCGCGGCGCACGTCGCCGGCCGCCGGGCGATGGTCGAGCCGCTCCTCGACGCCCTCGGAGGACTGCAGCTGCCACGGGACCGTCGAGACCATGACGCCCGGGGTGAACATGAGGCGGGCCCGGATCCGCAGCGCGCTCTGGTTGTGCAGGATCTGCTCCCACCAGTGGCCGAGGACGTACTGGGGGATGTAGACGACGACGAGGTCGCGGGGGTTGGAGCCGCGCAGCGACTTGACGTAGTCGATGACCGGCCGGGTGATCTCGCGGTAGGGCGAGGCAAGCGCCTTGAGCGGGATGGGGATGTCGCGGCGGTCCCACTCCCGCTGGAGCGCCCGGGTCTCCTCCGGGTCGACGTCGACCGTCACCGCCTCCAGCTGCGAGGGCCGGGTCGCCCGGGCGTAGGCGAGGGCCCGCATCGTCGGCTTGTGGATCTTGGAGACGAGGACGATGGCGTGGACCCGCGACGGGAGGAGCTGGTCGGTCTCGTCGACGACGGCGAGCTCCTCGGCGACCCGGCGGTAGTGGGTGCGGATCGCCTTCATCGTGACGAAGAGGACGGCCATCGCGGCGATGGCGATCCACGCCCCCTTGGCGAACTTCGTGATGAGGACGACGACGAGGACGGTGCCGGACATCGTCGCGCCGATGGCGTTGATGACCCGGCTGCGCTGCATCCGGCGTCGCACCTGGGGGTTGCGCTCGACCCGCAGCTGCCGGTTCCAGTGCCGGATCATGCCGATCTGGCTCGTCGTGAAGGAGACGAAGACCCCGACGATGTAGAGCTGGATGAGCCGGGTGACCTGGGCGTTGAAGGCGACGATGAGGACGATGGCGCCGACGGCGAGCAGGACGATGCCGTTGCTGTATGCGAGCCGGTCGCCCCGGTTGTGCAGCTGCCGGGGCAGGAAGCCGTCCCGGGCGAGGATCGAGGCGAGGACCGGGAAGCCGTTGAAGGCGGTGTTCGCCGCGAGGATGAGGATGATCCCCGTCGCGGCGATGGTGAAGTAGAAGGCCGGCGGGAAGTGGTCGAAGACGGCGCTCGCGAGCTGGCCGATGATGGTGTCCTGGTCGTAGACGACGCCGTTGGGGAACCGGACGGTCCCGGCCGCGATCTGGGTGCCGTGCTGGCCGTCGAGCATGAGCCGGCTCATGTTGGAGTCGGGGTCGACGTAGCGCAGGTGGGTCTTGTTCGCGAGGGTGATGATGCCGATGAGCATCGTCACGGCGACCGCGCCCATCAGGAGCAGCGTCGTCGCGGCATTCTTGCTCTTCGGCTTGCGGAAGGCCGGGACGCCGTTGCTGATCGCCTCGACGCCGGTCAGCGCGGCACACCCGGAGGAGAAGGTCCGCAGGAGGAGGAAGACCCCGGCGAAGGTCCCGAGGCCGTTCGCGAAGGAGGGGTTCGGCGGCACCTGGAACTGGGCGCTCGCCACCCGCGGCAGGGAGCCGTCGAAGGCGCGGACGAGCCCCCACACGGTCATGCCGACGATGGCGATCATGAAGCAGTAGGTGGGGATGGCGAAGGCGGTGCCGGACTCCCGGACGCCGCGCAGGTTCATCGCCGCGAGGAGGACGACGAGGACGACGGCGACGATCGCCTCGTGGCCGTTGATGAAGTGCAGCGCCGAGGAGGCGTTCTGCACCCCGGAGGACACCGACACCGCGACGGTGAGGACGTAGTCGACGAGGAGCGCGCTCGCCACGGTGAGGCCGGCGATCGGCCCGATGTTGACCGTCGCCACCTCGTAGTCGCCGCCCCCGGAGGGGTAGGCGTGGACGTTCTGCCGGTACGACGCGACGATCGTCAGCATGACGATCGCGACGCAGAGGCCGATCTTCCAGGAGAAGGCGTAGGCCGACAGCCCCGCGACGGACAGGGTGATGAAGATCTCGTCCGGTGCGTAGGCCACCGAGGAGAGGGCGTCGCTCGCGAAGACGGGCAGGGCCAGCCGCTTGGGCAGGAGGGTCTCACCCAGCCTGTCGCTACGCATCGCCCGACCGACGAGGAGCCTCTTGACGACGCGTGTCGAGGATGGCACGAGGTCACTGTAGCCACGTCGCCTTGACGTTCGGGACACCCGCCGGGGGCGGCTGCGCACGGTGTAGCGTCCTGCTCGTGCACTTCGTCATCATGGGCTGCGGTCGCGTCGGCTCCTCGCTGGCCCGCAGCCTGGAGCGGGGCGGTCACGACGTCGCGGTGATCGACCAGGATGAGAAGGCATTCCGGCGCCTCGGGGCCTCCTTCGAGGGGCGCTGCGTGACCGGCGTCGGGTTCGACCGCGACACCCTCCTCGAGGCGGAGGTGGAGAGCGCATACGCCTTCGCCGCCGTCTCCAGCGGCGACAACTCCAACATCCTCGCGGCCCGGGTGGCCCGGGAGACCTTCGGGGTCGCCAACGTCGTGGCCCGCATCTACGACCCGGGGCGCGCCGAGGTCTACCAGCGGCTCGGCATACCGACCGTCGCGACCGTCCGGTGGACCTCCGACCAGATCCTGCGCCGGCTGCTGCCCCACGGTCACGTCCCGGAGTACACCGACCCCTCCGGCTCCGTCGTCCTCGCCGAGACGCCCCTCGCGACCTCGTGGGTGGGACGGGCGTATGCCGAGGTCGAGCAGGTCAGCGGCGGTCGCATCGCGTTCGTCGTCCGTCTCGGGGAGGGCTTCATCCCGGGCCCGGAGTCGGTGCACCAGGACGGCGACCTCGTCCACCTCGTCGTGCAGCGGACCCGGTTCGCCGAGGTCGAGCGACTCCTCGACACCCCTCCGCCCCCTCCCTGACACCGAGAGGACGCCACCAGCGCATGCGTGTCATCATCGCCGGGGCCGGCAGCGTCGGCCGCTCCATCGCCCGCGAGCTGCTCCACAACGGCCACCAGGTGCTGCTCGTCGACCGCGAGGCCGACGAGCAGCGGGTCACCCGGGTGCCCGAGGCCTCGTGGCTGCAGGCCGACGCCGCCGAGATCAGCGCCCTCGAGGAGGCCGGGATGGCCAGCGCCGACGTCTGCGTCGCCGCGACCGGAGACGACAAGGCCAACCTCGTCGTCTCCCTCCTGGCCAAGACCGAGTTCAGCGTGGGCCGCACCGTGGCCCGGGTCAACAACCCCAAGAACGAGTGGATGTTCGACGAGGCGTGGGGGGTCGACGTCGCGGTCTCCACGCCGCGGCTCATGACGGCGCTCGTCGAGGAGGCGGTGAGCGTCGGCGACCTCGTGCGGATCTTCCAGTTCCAGCACGGCCAGGCGACGATGGTCGAGCTGACCCTCCCGGCGGGGAGCCCGCACGCCGGCAAGCGCGCCGGGGACGTCGTCTTCCCGCCCGACACCGTGCTCGTCGGGATCATCCGGGACGACCACCCCATCGCGCCGAGCCGCGACGACTCGCTGGAGGGCGGCGACGAGCTCCTCTTCATCACGACACCGGAGTCGGAGGACGCCCTCGAGGCGATGCTCAGCCCGGGGCAGCGGATCCCGCGCGGCCGGGAGGCCTGACGGGCTCGTAGGGAGTCCGTCCCCGCATCAGCATCGCCCCCATGACGGCGACGGCGGCCGCCCAGGCCGGCCAGCCGAAGACGATCTTGGCGATGCCGAGGAGGGTGACCTGCTCGGCGAGGTAGAGCGGCACCATGACCGCGGCCCGGACCACGGCGAGGACCACGAGCACCCAGGTGAGCCGGCTGCACACCTTGACGACCTGCGGGTGCCGCCGCCAGGCGAACGGGTCCTCGGCGGCGTGCGGGTCGGCCGCCCCGATCATGAAGCCGACGACCGGCCAGCGGACGGCGATGGACAGCAGAGAGGCGAGCCCGACGGCCCCGCTCCACAGGATGCCGGGCAGGAAGGCGTCCTCGGCCCGGCCGGAGCGCAGCGCGAAGAACGCGGCGATCGCGATGCCGAACAGCCCGGACAGGACGAACTGGAGGCTCTTGCGCTCCAGGATGCGGACCACCGCGGTGCCGACCGCGACGACCCCTGCGACGACGAGGGCCGGGCGCAGCTCGTGGCGCCAGGTCCACATGGCGACGAACCCGATCGTCGGCAGCGCCGTCTCGGCCGAGCCGCGCCAGCCGCCGAGCGCCGTGGCGAGGCGACGCCGGATGTGCTCCTCGACCGTCCCCGGGGGCTCCTCGACGGGCTGCCCGCTCCCCGGTGGCCCGTCGGCCGGTGGCCCGTCGGCGGGTGGCCCGTCGGCGGCGCGAGACGTGGAGCGAGCGGCGACGGAAGGCCGCGGCACCCCCAGCACCGACCCC
>JBDIAL010000028.1:0-26342 GCA_039812405.1 Nostocoides sp. | reverse complement strand
GTGCGGGTCGAGGATGAAGAGGTAGCCGAAGAGCCGGGCCGCGTCGCGGACGGGGACGCACCACCGCTGCACCATGCCGGCACCGGGCTGCGCGGGGATCCGGACGGGCGCGGTGGCCGTCGCGATGCCGTGGCGGGCGACGAGGGCGGCGGCCTCCGGCGGCGGCTCGCGCTGCATGATCGTGCGCAACCGGACCGGGTCGGCCTCGCCCTGGGCGCTCCACCAGAGCGGCCGGTGCGCGGTGTCCTCGATGAGGACGGCGCACCCGAGCCGCGCGGCGAGGATCTCCGCCTCCCGTTGCAGGTCCGACACGCCGATCTCCTCTCGTCCTCGTCTGCCGACGTCGCGTGGTCGCGTGGCCGCCGGTATGCCCGTCGCGGGCGCCGTGCGGCGGGTGCCCGTGTCGCGCCGGCGCCCGTCATCCGGTCCCGTCCCGAACTTCGACGTATGTAGGAAACACCGGATGGATTTTCCGAGCAAGCGCCGAAGCGGATCCGGAGGGTCCCCGCATACCGTCGCCGTCAACGACCCAATGCCCTTCCCTGAGTGCCCTTCCCCGAGACGAGGTATCCCGATGGCCGTCCCCGCCGCCCGCACCGCCCTGTTCCCCGTCGGGCCGACGACCCCGCTCACGTATGCCCCCGGGTCCCCGGAGCGGGCGCGCACGGCCGAGGCGCTCGCCGCCGTCCGCTCCGCGGGCTACGACGTCCCGAACATCATCGGCGGCCAGGAGGTCAGGACCGGCCGGACGGCGCCGATCGTCACCCCCCACGACCATGCGACGCGACTCGGCGAGGTGCACTGGGGCGGTGTGGCGGAGACCCGGGCGGCGATCGACTCGGCCCTCGCGGCCTCGCGCTGGTGGGGTCGCCTGCCCTGGGAGGAGCGGGTCGCGCCGTTCCTGCGGGCGGCGGACATGCTCGAGCACGGACCCTGGCGGGACCGGCTCAACGCCGCGACGATGCTCGAGCTGTCGAAGACCACCTACCAGGCCGACATCGACGCGGCGTGCGAGACCCTCGACTTCATCCGGGCCAACGTGAAGAACATGCTCGACATGTACGGCATACAGCCCGGTTCGCGTGCGGGAGAGTGGAACACGGCGGAGTACCGGCCGCTGGAGGGCTTCGTCTTCGCCGTCACCCCGTTCAACTTCACGTGCATGAACAACCTCGCCTTCGGCCCGGCCGTGCTCGGCAACACGGTGGTGTGGAAGCCCGCCGAGAGCGCCTCCCTCGTCGCGCACCTGTCCCTGCAGCTGCTGCGGGAGGCCGGCCTGCCCGACGGGGTCGTCAACCTCGTCCACGGGCCCGGGGCCGAGATCGGCGAGGTGGCCCTGGGCCACCGCGACCTCGCCGCGGTGCACTTCACCGGGTCGACCGGCACCTTCCAGCACATCTGGCGCACCGTCGGGCAGCACGTCGGGACCTACCGCAACTACCCGCGCCTCGTGGGGGAGACGGGGGGCAAGGACTTCATCCTGGCCCACCCGAGCGCCGACCTCGACACCCTCGCCGCCGCCTGCATCCGGGGGGCGTACGAGTTCCAGGGCCAGAAGTGCTCGGCCGCCTCGCGCCTCTACGCCCCGCGCAGCCTGTGGCCCCGGCTGCGGGAGCGCCTCGTCGGGCTCACTGAGACCGTCGTCGTCGGGGACCCCACCCTCCCGGAGACCTACGTCGGGGCCGTCATCAACGCCAGGCAGCACGCCAAGCACGCCGCCGCCCTCGCCAGGGCCCGGGCGGAGGGCCGGGTCGTCGTCGGCGGCACGACGGACGACTCGACCGGCTGGTTCGTCGACCCGACGGTCCTCGAGGTCGACGACCCGCACTCGCCGTTCATCACCGAGGAGCTCTTCGCCCCGGTCCTCACGACGTACGTCTACGACGACGCCGACTGGGACGAGACCCTCCGCCTCGTCGACGAGTCCACCCCCTACGGGCTCACGGGCGCGGTGTTCGCCGCCGACGAGGCCGCGGTCCGGCAGGCCGACGACGCGCTGCGCTACACCGCGGGGAACTTCTACGTCAACGACAAGCCGACCGGGTCGGTCGTCGGGGCCCAGCCCTTCGGCGGGGCCCGCGCCTCGGGAACCAACGACAAGGCGGGCACCGTGTGGAACCTCATCCGGTTCGCCAGCCCCCGGTCGGTCAAGCGCAACCACCTGCCGGTCACCGACTACCGCTACCCGCACCTCGAGCCCTGAGGCTCGGGCGGCAGACACGGCGGGAGCGGTGCCCGCGCCCACGCGGCCGGGACCGCATACGGGAATGACGCAGGAGAAGGGCTCGGGAGCGCGGCCATGACGACGGCGATCATCGGCGGTGGCGAGGTCGGCCGGACGTATGCCGCCGGTCTCGTCGCGTCCGAGCCGCACGCCCCCGGGGTCGTCGTGGCCGTCTGCGCCCCGCGGCCCTCGGACGCCCTGACGGCCCTCGTCGACGGGCACGACACGGCGGCCCTGCACCGCGTTGCGGGGGAGTGGCTCGGCGGGGTCGAGCGGGTGTGGCTCGCGGTGACCGGCGAGGTCGCCGGCGCCGTGCTCGACGAGCTGCTGCCGTGGCTCGCGCCCGGCACCGTGGTCGTCGACCTGTCGACGGCCAGCCCGGAGGACAAGCGGGCCGCCGAGGCCCGGGCGGCGGCCGCGGGGGCGCGGTACGTCGACGCCGTCATCCTCGGGGCCGTCGCGACGACGGGCGCGCGGACGCCGCTGCTGGCCGCGGGGCCGCACGCCGCCGAGGCGATGGCGCCGTTCGAACGGCTCGGGGCTCCGGTGCGCCACCTGCCCGATGCGGCGGCCGGTGACGCGGCGGCCCTCAAGCTGCTCCGCACGATCCTCACCAAGGGGCTCGAGGCGCTCGCGGTCGAGTGCCTCGTCGCCGCCGAGCGTCAGGGGATGCGCGCGGAGCTGTACGACGCGATGGGGGACATCGACGCTACGGGCTTCACGGCATTCCTCGACATGCTCGTGCGCACCCACGTCGTCCACGCGGAGCGGCGCCGGCACGAGATCGAGCAGGCACGGATCCAGCTGGAGTCCGCCGGCTTCCGTGCCTCCATGCTCGCCGGCGCCGACGCGGTGTTCGGCAGGAGCACCGCCCTGCGCGCCCGGACGCTGCCCCCGCCCGGAGCGGACCGGGACGTCGCCGTCGCCCTCGACTGGCTGTCCCTCACCATGCGCCAGCCCGATGGGAGGAGTCCCTCATGAGCTTCTGGAGATATCTCGTCGACGAGGCGGTCGCCGGTCCGGCGCGGGAGTTCGCCCGCGACGTCGTCCGGCCGGTCGCCGACCGGATCGACGCCGAGGACGTCTATCCCGTCGACCTCGTGGCCCAGACCGCGGCCCGCGGCTGGAACGCCATGACGCTCCCGGCGCGGTTCGGGGGCGGGGGAGCCCCGATGGAGCACGCCCTCGGCGTCATGGAGGAGCTCGGCGCGGGCAGCGCCAGCCTCGGCGTGTCCCTCATCACGATCCTGCAGAGCAGCAAGATCATCGAGCTCTACGGCGCTCCCTCGCTCCAGGAGCGGGTCCTGCCCCGGTATGCCGAGGGGCTGCGCGCGTCATACGCCCTCACCGAGTCCGGGCACGGCAGCGACATCCGGACCCTGGACACGAAGGCCGTGCGGAGCGGGACGGGCTGGGTCGTCACGGGGGAGAAGGCCTTCATCACCTCCGGTTCGCGGGCCGACTTCTTCGTCGTCCTCGCGGAGACCCCGGTCGGGGTGTCGGCCTTCGCCGTCGACCGCGACGCCCCGGGCGTCTCCACCCGCGAGACCCGTGACGCGGAGACCTTCGGGCTGCGCAACGGCCCCCACGTCAACCTCGTGCTGCAGGACGTCGAGCTGCCCGCGGACGCCCTCATCGGCGAGGAGGGCAACGGACTGCGGCAGGCGCTGGTCACCCTCTCCAACAGCCGGACCCTCGCGGCCGGGATCTCCCTCGGCATCGCCCGGGCCGCCTTCGACGAGTCCTTCGCCCACGTCACCCGACGCGAGGCGTTCGGCGGCCACATCATCGACTTCCAGGGCATCCAGTGGTACTTCAGCGAGGCGAGCGCCGAGCTCGACGCCGCGCGGCTCGTCTGCTACCAGGCCGCGCGGGACCTCGATGCCGGCCGCGACTACCAGCGGTCCTCCTCCGCCGCCAAGCTCCTCGCCGGGACCCTCGCCACGAAGGTCGCGAGCATGGCGGTCCAGGTGTGCGGGGCCCGCGGCACCCAGGAGACGGCCCCGTTCGGGCGCTACCTGCGTGACGCCAAGGCATACGAGGTCGCCGGCGGCTCCAACGAGATCCTCAAGAACACCATCGCCAAGAGCCTCGTCCGGCAGGCGGCGGGCTGAGCCGGACCCGGCTCGCGTCGCAGCCCGCCTGCTGACGCCCCCCGTAGCTCGGGCCCCGCCGGACTGGGCTCGCGTCGTCCCCGCCCGCCGATGCTCGCCTGCCGACGCTCGCCTGGCCGCGGGCTATCTCGCCGATGCGTCGCTCCCGGACACCTGGCTGCGCCGGGGACGCGCCAGGTGTCCGGGAGCGACGCATCTCCGATGGAGACGGGCCGGGCGAGCCGACGCGCTGGGCCGGTCCGTCGAGCACGTTGACAGGCCCCGACCGACCTATCTACACTCCAGAACCTCAGCAGATTGTCAGGCAATCGGACTATCTGGTTATTAGGACAATCGCCGAGGAACCTCGGATGTGGACAAGGGAGTCACGCATGAGCCAAGCTCAAGAACAGGCGGTCTCGGGTGAGTACGAGGCCGCCGACGCCAATCTCAAGAAGCAGATCAGCCTCGTCGGGCTGATCGCTCTCGCCGTCAGCGTGCAGATCGGGTCGGGGTGGCTCCTGGCCACCCTCGCCGCCGCACACCTCGCCGGGCCCGCCTCGCTCATCACCTGGGTGCTCGGCGCGGTCTTCTTCGCGGTCATCGGCATCTCCTGGATGGAGCTGGGCACCATGCTCCCCCGCTCCGGTGCCGGGGTGCGCTACCCGCGGCTGACCCACGGAGCGTTCCTGTCGTTCTTCAACGGCTGGGGATACCTGATCGCGGCGTTCGCGCTGCCGGTCATCGAGGCCCAGGCCGTCATCACCTATGTCGGGGGCCACTGGCCGCAGCTGGGCCTGCTCACCACGAGCGGCGACACGGTCATCATGTCGCCGGTGGGCATCTTCGCCGGCATCTGCATGCTGTTCGTCTTCTTCCTGCTCAACTCGATGGGGGCCAAGCTGCTCAGCGAGTCGAACAAGTGGGTCACGATCTGGAAGCTCGTCATCCCGGTCGTCACGGCGCTGCTCATGTTCACCGCGTTCAACTCCGTGAACTTCACCATCGGCGGCGGGTTCACCCCCCTCGGCGCCGGCTCCGTCTTCGCCGCGCTCGCCGGTGGCGGCATCGTGTTCGCCTACGCCGGGCTGCGTCAGATCCTCGACTTCGGCGGCGAGGCCGTGAACCCGCAGCGCAACATCCCCATCGCGATGATCGTCGGCGGCCTGCTGATCCCCCTGGTGATCTACGGTGTCCTGCAGCTCGCGTTCATCGGAGCGATCGACTGGCACTCCGCGGGGCTCAACCCGGGGGACTGGTCCGGTCTGGCCGGAAGCAAGTGGGCGTCGGCCCCGCTCCTCAACGCGGTCGAGGCCGCGGGATTCTCCTGGTTCGCCGTCGTGCTCCTCACCGATGCGGTGCTCTCGCCCTCCGCGACCGGCTGGGTCTGGCTGGGCATCGGCTCGCGCTCCGTCTACTCGATGTCGGTCAACGGCGAGCTGCCCCAGAAGGCGCAGAAGATCAACAGGTACGGCACGCCGATCGTCGCCCTCGCGGTCTGTGCGATCGTCGGGATCCTGTTCTTCTTCCCGGCGCCGAGCTGGTACTCGTTCGTCTCCCAGGTGTCGGTCGCGCTGGTGCTGTCGTACGTCATGGGCGGCCCGGTCATGATGGTCATGCGCCGCACCGCTCCCGACATGCCGCGACCCGTGCGCATCAAGGGCGCCTACTTCTGGTCGATCGTCGGGTTCATCGCCAGCATCATGCTGATCTACTTCGCCGGCTGGGTGTCGCTCATCAACCTGTTCACCGTGGTGTTCTTCGCCCTGCCGATCTACGCCGCCTACAACAGCGTGCGCAACGGGTGGAGCGACAAGGTCGGCAGCTGGGTGCTCTCCGCGGTGTTCGTCGTGCTGTGGATGTACGTCGCCTACGCCGGCGGCTGGCTCTTCAACCTCGACCAGAAGCAGCGATCCGACGGCTGGGGCTTCGGGCTCTACTTCCCCTGCATCGTGATCCTCATCGTGGGCTTCCTGGCGGTCCTGTATGCCATCAGCACGGTCGAGGGGCGCGGTCACCTCAGGAGCGGCGTGTGGATCGTGGGGATCTTCCTCGCCATCCTGCTGGTCTCCTACCTCGGGCAGTACGGCCCCATGGCCAAGCCCTCTCTCGGCGGGGACTCCGACTACGTGGTCATGCTGCTCGTGGCTGCCGCCACGTTCGTCTGGGCCGTCAGGTCGGGCCGGATGACGGACGAGCTCGCCCAGGTGCTCGCCCACCAGGCCAGCGAGGACGCGTCGACGGGTCGCCTCGGGCAGCCCACCGCCGACTGACCCCACGTCGAGCAAGCACAGTGCCTCCCCGGCCGGCCGGCCGGGGAGGCACTGTGCCTTGCTGTGGGAGGGGCTCTGGATGCCAGGACGGTGCGGCCGTGGCACGGCCCCCTCACCTCACCCGGTGGTGTTCTCGATCAGCTCGACCAGCTCGCACGCCCTGCCCATCGTGTGGTCGGTGAACGCGGCCCGGATGACCTCGCGGTCACCCCCGTCGATGGCGTCGATCAGCATCTTGTGGCGGATGTAGGCGCCCTCGGGGTCGTCACGCAGCGCCTGGTCGTAGGCGAGCGAGATGGTCATATGCGCCTCGATGACCGGCCAGATGCGGTTCGTGATCGAGTTCTCGGCAGCCGCGATCAGATCCCTGTGGAAGGCGATGTGCGACTCGTGCTGTGCCAACGGGTCGGGGTCGGAGATGCTCCGTTGGTATCGGTCCCAGGCCTCGTGGACCAGCTCCAACCGGTGGCCGCTCTCGTCGGCGAGGATCGCGTCGATCGCGCTGAGGTCGATCGCCATGCGGAGGTTCGCGAGATCGAGCACGGCCTGCGGCTCGAGGTCTGCCACCCGAAGCCCGCGATAGGGCTCCTGGATCAGGACCCCCTCGAGCACCAGCTGGCTCAGCGCCTCGCGGATGGTCGGGCGGCTGACTCCGAGCGTCGCGCTGAGGTTGGCCTCGGTCAGCTTCTCGCCGGGGCGGACGGCGCCGCGCACGATACCCCGCTTGATCTCGACGACGACCGCGTCTCGGCGGCTCATGCCGGAGACCGGTGCCAGTCCGGCACTCCCGTGCCTGTCAGCGCCGATGGCTGCCATGGATCCCTCCGAACGGCTTGCGCGTGGGGTCGTCAGGGCTCCCACTGTGAGCTGGCTGTCTGACGACAAGATTGTCCGAAAGCCAAAAGCATTCTGGCATACCGGCTCGAACGCTCACCCCGAGCGGGCACAGGACGGGGTGAGCAGCATCGGCCGCGGACAGCGCGCCGGGGGCCGGAGGGGCCCCACCTCGTGCAGGCCGGATGTCGGGCTGCCGTGGGTCAGGGGGCGACGAAGTACAGTCGTCGGTTCGCGAACTCGCCGATGCCCAGCGGCCCCATCTCGCGACCGAAGCCGGAGCGCTTCACGCCGCCGAAGGGCAGCTCGGCCGACTCTGCGGCGACGATGTTGACGTGGGTCATGCCGACGTTGAGCCGCGACGCGATCGACGCCGCACGCGCGGGGTCCTTCGCGAACACCGAGCCGCCCAGGCCGAAGTCGCAGTCGTTCGCCAACGCCAGGGCCTCGTCGTCGCTGGACACCTTGTACACGGTGGCGACCGGGCCGAAGATCTCCTCGCGGGCCGAGCCCGAGGTGCGGTCGATCCCGGTGAGCACGGTGGGCGAGTAGTAGGCGCTCTCGCCCTCGGCCAGCACGCCGCCGGCGACGATCGTCGCACCGGTCGCCACGGCGCGCTTGACCTGCGCGTCGACCGTCTCGGCCGCGCTGCGGCTGGAGAGGGGGCCGTACCCGTTCTCGGGCAGGTCCAGCGGGTCGCCCGGGACCAGCCCGTCGGCGAGCCGCTTCAGCTCCGCGACGAATGCGTCGTAGACGTCCTCGTGCACGATCATGCGCTTGTTGCCATTGCACACCTGGCCGCCGTTGTAGACCCGGAAGTCCCAGCCCGCCTTGGCGACCTCGGCAACGTCGTCGGCGTCGAGCACGACCATCGGGTCGTTGCCGCCGAGCTCGAGCACGGCCTTCTTGAGGTGGCGCCCGGCCTGCTCGCCGATGATCGCGCCGGCGCGCTCGGAGCCGGTGAGGGAGACGCCCTGCACGCGCGGGTCGGCGATGACGGTCGCGATCTGGTCGTGCGAGGCGAAGAGCGCCTGATAGCCGCCGTCGGGCACCCCGGCGTCGAGCATGATCTGCTGCATCGCGAGGTTCGAACGCGGGCAGATGTCGGCGTGCTTGAGGAGGATCGTGTTGCCGAGCAGCAGGTTCGGCGCTGCGAACCGGGCGACCTGGTAGTAGGGGAAGTTCCACGGCATGACACCGAGCAGCACCCCGACCGGGCGGTGCTCGACGACGGCCTTGCCGGGGATGGTGCTGGGGATCTCGTAGTCGGTGATCAGCGACGGCCCGTGCACCGCGTAGTAGTCGACGATCGAGGCCGCGAAGTCGACCTCGTCGAGGCCCTCCTGGACGGGCTTGCCCATCTCCACGGCGATGATCCGGGCGAGCTCCTCCCGGCGCTCGGTGAACAGCTCGGACACGCGCTTGACGACCGCGGCGCGATCCTGGACGCTCTGCTCGCTCCAGCTCTCGTATGCGGCTCCGGCCTTGGCGAGCGCCTGCTCGATCTGCTCGTCCGTGTGGGCCTCGAAGCTCTCGACGATCTCACCCGTGGCTGGGTTCTGGACCCGGTAGCGCGACATGTCACTCCTTGGTTGACGGTGCCCGGTCGGTGTCGACCCGGGCTGGTTGATGGACGCCGGGTCTCACCACACGCGGAAGACCTGGCCGGTCTCCACCCCGTAGGCCGAGCGCACGTAGGCCTGGGCGGCCTCGGCCGGGGTGACCGACCGGAAGCCGCGGAAGGCCGTGCTCACCTGCCCCGGCTCGAGCACGATCGTGGGACTCACCGCGTTGATGCGCACCGTGCCCGGCAGGTCCAAGGCGGCGCGCTTCACGAAGCCCTCCAGGCCGTTGTTGACGGTCGCCGTGACGAGGCTCCCGGCGACGGCGTGCTGGCCCAGGATGCCGGTCGTGATCGTGAACGAGCCGTTCTCGGCGATGAACGGCAGCCCCGCGAGCACCGCCCCGATCTGCCCGCCGAGCTTGCTCCCGAAGCCGATCGCGAAGTCCTCGGGGGTCGCGGCACCCAGCGTGGTGGACGGGGCACTGCCCAGGGCGGTCACCACCGCGTCGACCGTGCCGACCGTCTCGTAGAGCGCACGCAGGGACGCGGTGTCGGTGATGTCGACCCGGGGCGACGACGACCGTGAGACGGTGAGGACCTGGTCACCCAGCTCCTGGAACGCCCTGACGACGGCGCCGCCGATCGTCCCGCTTCCGCCGATGACGAGAACGCGCATGGTCCACTCCTCACGGCCAGGTGCCGGCCATTCCGATCATATCGTCTGACAATCATATAACACCTCGAGGAGTCACGTCCCGCCGGAGGCCCGGTGAGCCCGGAGGTCGCGGGCCGATTGCCCTCGGCGGCACGGTGGGGTATGCTGGGAAATATTGTCTTACAATCAGGCATCCAGCGTATCCCCGCAGCCAGCAGACCGAAAGGACCATCCGATGTCGTACCCCGAGCTCACGGGCATTCTCGCGGCCGTCGTCACCCCGTTCGCCGAGGACGGCAGCGTCGACTTCCCCGGCATCCAGCGCCAGGTCGACCACATCCTCGGCAACGGCGTGCACGGCGTGGTGTCGTGCGGCAGCACCGGCGAGTTCGCCACGCTGACCCTCGAGGAGCAGAAGGCCGTCAACAAGGCATACATCGACGCGACCCGGGGCCGCGGCCTGGCGATCGCCGGCACCGGCGCCCTGTCGACGGCCGAGGCGATCGAGCTGACCCGCGCGGCCCACGAGGACGGCGCCGACGCCGTCATGATCGCGCCGCCGTTCTACGACGCGCTGGGCTTCGACGAGCTGCTCGCCCACTACACGGCGATCTCCGACGCGGTCGACATCCAGATCATGTACTACAACATGCCGAGCGTGACCGGCGTCGACCTCACCCCGGAGCAGTTCGCCCGGCTCGGCCGCGAGACCAACGTCACCTCCTTCAAGGACACCGGCGGCGACAACACGAAGATGGCCACGATCCTGTTCGAGCACGACGCCGACATCAAGGCGTTCAACGGATGGGACACCCTCACCTTCCAGGGCCTCGCGCTGGGTGCCGAGGCCGGCATCTGGGGTGGCGCCAGCTTCATGCCGGCCCTGGCCGCCGAGCTGTACGACGCGCTCGCCGTCAAGGGTGACCTCGCCGCGGGCCGCGAGGTGTGGAAGCGCATCAACCCGATCTGCGTCTGGCTCGAGGGCAGGAACTACGCGGCCGCCATCAAGGCCGGCGTCTCGCTGGTCGGCGTCGACGCCGGGTCGCCCCGTGCGCCGATCCAGCCGCTCTCCGACGAGGAGCGCGGCGAGCTCGCTGCTCTCCTCGTGACGGCCGGCGTCACGGTTCCGGGCGAGTAGGACGCCGCCTCCGATGGCACGCACGATCGTCCACGCCATCGATGCCCACGCAGCCGGCGAGGCCGGTCGCGTGGTCATCGGTGGGGACCTGTTCGTCCGGGGCGCGACCATGCAGGAGCGCCTGGTGTACTGCCAGGAGAACCTCGACGGGTTCCGCTGGCTGCTCCTGCAGGAGCCGCGAGGCTATCCCTGCCTGTGCGGTGTCATCGTCACGTCGCCGGTGGACCCGACCAGCGACTTCGGGATCATCGTCTTCGAGCATGGCGGGTTCCGCCCCATGTCGGGCAGCAACTGCATGTGCGCGGTGACCGTGATGGTCGAGACCGGTCAGGTGAAGGTCGTGGAACCGACGTCACGGCTGCGGATCGACACGGCGGCGGGCCCGGTCGAGGTCGTCGTGACCGTGGAGAACGGCCGCGTGCTCGAGGTCAGCATCGAGAACGTGCCGTCGTTCGTCGTCGAGCTCGACCACGAGCTCGACCTGCCGGAGTACGGACGGGTCCGCGCGGACATCGTGTTCGGCGGCCAGTTCTACGTGCAGGCCCACGCCGCGCAGCTCGGCCTCGAGCTCGTCCCGGAGAACACCGGGGCCATCCTGCGCGCGGGCGCCATCCTGCGTGAGGTCGCCCGCCGCACGGTGCCCGTCCGCCACCCGGAGCACCCCGAGATCGAGGGCATCGCGCTCGCGATGATCCACGGCGAGACCACCACCGAGGGGGCGGACGCCCGCAACGGGGTGATCTGCCCGAACGGCCCGGTCGACCCCGAGGATCCCGAGACCTGGACGAGCACCCTCGACCGGTCGCCGTGCGGCACCGGGACGTCGGGCCGGCTGGCCGCCAAGTTCGCTCGCGGCGAGCTCGCGGTCGGCGACCCCTTCGTCCACGAGAGCATGATCGGCTCGCTCTTCCGCGCGACGATCCGCGGGACGACCGAGGTGGCCGGGCGACCGGCGGTGCTGCCGACGATCGCCGGACGCGCGTGGATCACCGGCATCCACGACTTCATCCTCGAGGACGACGACCCCTATCCCACGGGCTACCGGGTCGGCGACATCTGGGGAGCGCACGCCTGATCGCCCTGTCGTGACGGTCGTGTGTGCGTTCGGGCCAGTGGTCTCGGCTGCGGCGTCCGGGGATGAGGCGGGCGGAGTTGAGGATGAACGCGGTCTCGCTGCCGACATGGACGAGCGCCGCGGGCACGGGGCCGAGGACGCCGGCCGCGGCCAGCGCCATCCCGAAAAGATCGACGACAAGGGTGCCGCCGAAGTTGGCCATGACGATCCGGCGAGCCCGGCGGGCGACGTGCACGGTGTATGCGAGGTCGCCCAGATCGGAGCTGATGAGCACGATGTCGGCGCTCTCGCGGGCGATGTCGGTGCCGCCCCCCATCGCGATGCCGACGTCGGCCCGGGCTAGGGCGGGAGCGTCGTTCATGCCGTCGCCGACCATCGCCAGCCGGTGCCCGGCAGTACGTTCGGCGTCGATCGCGTCGAGCTTGTCGTGCGGCAGCAGGCCGGCGCGCACGTCGGGCATATCGAGCTCGGTCGCCACCGCCCGCGCGGTGGGCTCCTGATCCCCGGTGATCATGAGGAGCCGCAGACCGCGGCGGCGCAGCTCGGACATCGCGCGAGGGGCGCTCTCGCGGACGGGGTCGGCCAGCAGGATGCTTCCCGCGTAGCGGCCGTCGACGCTCACGTGGACGGCGGTGGCCGTTCCCTGGTCTTCGACGGTGACGGGGGAGTCGGCGACGAGGGCTCGGTTTCCCGCTGCGACCTCGCGGCCGTCGACCTGGGCGTGGACCCCGAGGCCGGGCTTGTAGTCGAAGCTCGCCGGTGCGGCGACGGCGAGCTGTCGGTTGACGGCGTGCGCGACGATGGCCTGCCCGAGTGGATGCTCGGAGTAGGACTCCGCGGCGGCGGTGAGCCTGAGCAGCTCGTCCTCGGCGATGCCGGAGACCGGACGGACGTCGACGACGGTGGGCGTCCCGGTGGTGAGCGTGCCGGTCTTGTCGAACATGATCGTGTCGACCGCGGACAGCGCTTCCAGGTGGGCGCCGTCCTTGACGAAGGCCCCCGAGCGGGCGGTGCGGGCGATCGCGGCCAGCACTGCCAGCGGGGTGCCTGCCGCGATGCCACAGGCGCCGGCGACTACGACGACCGAGATGGTCGCCGTCAGGTCCCGGGTGACCAGGTAGCAGACGGCCGCTCCGGCCAGGGCCACGTAGACCAGGTAGGCGGCGAGCCGGTCGGCCAGTCGCTGGGCGGGGGCCTCGGATTCCTGTGCATGCTGGACGGCCTCCACGATCCGGCCGTAGGAGGAGTCCGTCCCGACCCTCTCGGTGCGGATCTCCACGGCGCCGACCTGGTTGATCGACCCGGCGAACACGGCGTCACCAGGACCGAGGTCGACAGGGAGGGACTCGCCGGTGATCCGGGACTGGTCCGCGGTGGAGTGTCCGGCCACGACCGTTCCGTCGACGGGAATGCGACCACCGGGGCCGACGACGACGACCTGCCCGGGACGCACCGCCTCCGATGGCACCGTCCTGACGCCGTCACCGTCCTGGCCGTGACGGACCTGCACGGTGTCCGGCAGGAAGGTCATCAGATCGGTGAGCGCGTCCCGGCCCCGATCCATCGAGAGGTCTTCGAGGATCTCCGCGGCGAGCACGAACACCGCGATCACCAGCGCGGTGACCCATTCCCCGATAACGGCCGCCCCGACGATCGCGATGAGCATGGACAGCTCCATGCTCATCCGCCGGTGTCGCAGGTCCTCCCACGCCTCGACCAGGATCGGCCAGCAGCCCACAGCCAATCCGACCAGCGCGACGGCGACGGCAACGGGCCGCGGCCACCACCGCGATCCCGACCAGGTCACGACCGTGCACCCCGTGACGAACACCGCGCGGGCGAGGTCCATCTCGTCGATCCGAGCCCACAGCGACCGGTGGTCGACGGATGTCCTGCCCTCGGCTGTCGCGCTCGACAGCATCCTCACGCCCGTGCCTCACCCGCACCCGGAGCCTCGATGCGCGGGCCGTCGGCGCCACGGTGGTGCCCGGGCACCCCGCCGACCACGTGCTCGGCCTGGAAGACCGCCTCGACCACCAGCCTCCGGGCGTGGTCATCGATCAGGCTGTAGAAGACCCGGGTGCCCTCCTGGCGCGCCTGGACGACCTTGCCCCACCGCAGCTTCGCCAGATGCTGCGACACCCCGGTCGGCGGCTTGCCCACGCGCTCCGCCAGATCACCGACCGGGAGCTCTCCGTCCCGCAACGCGAGGATGATCCTGATCCGCGTCGCGTCTGACAGCAGCGAGAACACCTCCGCCGCCAGATCCACGTACTGGCTCTCGACATCGAACGTGCACGTTTTAGTATCTTCATGCATACGCAGATACTAAGCTATTGGTGCGACACCTCGGAACGCCTGGCAGATCGGGTCCGCATGGCGCGGAGCCGAGGGAGCGTGGGGCTGCCAGTGACCAGGCGTCATTCGACCGTCAGGTGGTCGTTGAGGCGGTTGAGGATCTCCTGGAGCGTCGCCAGTTCGTGGTCGGTCAGCGGTGCGAAGAAGCGGTCGCGCTCGTGGGCGAGGTCGTCCTGGATCGTCTGCCACCACCGTCGGCCGGTGTCGGTTGCGGTGAGCAGGCGAACCCGTGCATCGGTCGGGTCCGAGCGGGCCCGTATCCACCCGTGGTCGTGCAGCTGGCGGACGATCGCTCCGGCGTTGCGTGGGTCGATCCCCATCACGGTCGCCAGGCCACGCTGGCTCGTCTGCGACTCCACGAGCACGGCCATGGCGGTGAACTGCGCCGTGGTGATCCCCTCGCTGCGCAGGCATCGATTCCATTCGTGCTCGGCACGGCGGCCGAGGGTGGCCAGCAGGAAGCTGGCGTTGCGGTGGAATGCGATGCCCTCTGACATAGACATATTATATGTGTATGTCAGAGCCTCAGACCATCACCCCACCCGCAGGCCACCACACCGTCAACCCGTTCGTCATCGTTCCCGGGGCCGCCGAGTTCATCGACTTCGTGACGGAGGTCTTCGGCGGCCGGGAGTCCACGGCGTTCCGCGTCCCCGATCGGGACGGCTCGCTGATCCATGCCGAGGTCGTCGTCGGCGACTCCTCGATCCTGATCTGCGACCGCAAGCCGGACTGGCCGTTCACGCCCGCGCTGCTCCAGGTGTACGTCCCCGACAGCCAGGCCGTGCTCGAGCGTGCCGTCGCGCGAGACGCCACCGTCATCACTCCCGTCTCGGCCTTCTACGGCGGATACAGCCTCGCTCGTCTCCGCGACCCGTGGAGCAACCTGTGGTGGCTCTACGCACCCCACGCGGCGGACTCGGATGCGCACGGCTCCGCGTCCGAGTCGGGCAAGACCGACTGGCACGACAGCGAGCCCAGCCGCGTCTACACCACCCTCATGCAGGCCATGCGAGACCTTCGCACACCGGAGGCGGACTGAGATTGTTGTTTAACCTCTATGCGGTCTTGCCGACGGGCTGGATGGCTGCCTTGTGCCGATTTTGTTGGTCTTTGGCCCGTCCGGGGCCGGCACGGGTGACTCAACATCATCCTCGCAAACGCTTACCGCCAATGGCTAAGCTCAGCAAAAACCTCAGCCTCACCGCTTGACACCGATAGGAGCATCAGACCCTGTCGGCGTGCCAATTCCGGTGTCCGGGTGTAGGTTCATACAACCAATCCGGAGCGGAGGGCTCCGGATGGCCAGTTGTAGGGGTGCGCATGAAGAGAACAATGAGGGTGCCAGCTGCTGCAGTTTGCGCAGCAGCCATAGGCCCCAGATATACAAGTAAGGTGGACGGCCTCTGGAAGTGGGTCAACGCGAGCCCTGTCCACTTCTACGCGCACCGTATCGAATGGAAGGTCTGGTCGATGGGAGCGGTGGACTGTCAGACACAGACTTACCGCCACTGGCGGGCCATCTCGTACGGCCACGTGCACGGTGTCGCGACCCCGACCGCCACGAGCATCGACATAACCATCAATTGCTGATGGATCGCATGGCGGCAATCGGCCCTTCGGTAGTGGGTCAAGAAGATGCCTCAATATTCTCTCCGGTCGTGCTTTCCGGTGGCCTGGGATATGCCACCCTCATTTTGCGGGGACGTGACCTCCCGGATGGTCCCCTCGGCTTCATGGTGCAGGCAGACACCTCGAGTGGCCTCGTGGATTGCCCGCTCGAACTGGTTGCGGGTGGTGCGGGCGGCCCTCTGTCAGTATTCACGCTTGTCTGGCGTGCGCCTGAGGAAGCAACCGAGTTCTATTGCAGCATCTCGGAGTGAGCGACCAAGGATGGCCAGCCCACCTGTGGCCTTCTGTTGAAGGCGCAGCCGGCGTCGCGGGACAGCGGCCCCGTGTCGGCGGCCGGGACAAGGTGGTTCTGGAGCAAGTCTGGGGTCTGCGCACACCGACGCCCGGCTGGCGGCCTTGCTTGAGGCCGGCCGAAGCAAGATGCAGGCCCAGGGCCAAGCATCCGCCGTCGCCGCGCTGCTCGCCGCGACGCAGTGGGGAGACCGCCGACCGGCAGCGTCGCTTCCTCTCCACGGAGGACATGCGTGTTCTGATCGCGAGGTCACGCAGAGGTCGAGTGGCTGGCGTAGTAGTCCGCGACGGCGTGGAAGGCTTGCTTGGGCTCCCAGCTCATGTCTGGGTAGGTCGTTCCTTTGCCGTGTCGGTAGGTCCTGACGAGCGCGAAGGCGTTCATGTCGAGGTCATAGCGGGGTTTATCGCTGAACGTCGCCCCAGCGGTCACGAACTCGGCGACGAAGGCGCCATCGACCCCCGCGGAATCGAGGATCGTGAGGGTCTCGACCAGCTCACGGGCCTGCATCGCCTCGTCCCGGACGTAGTCGCCGTCGAGACGCTGACGAACGAACGGCAGGAGGTAGTGCAGGAGAACCCGCTTTTGGTCGGCGACGCCGAAGCCGACCGTCCCGTCGCTCTCGGCACCTCGATACGTGCGCATCCCGAACTCGGTGTTGATGACCGGCTTGCCGAGCGCGAGGAGCGGTTGCAGCATCTCCGTGTAGCGGTCCTTGATCTTGGCGTCGCGGTAGTGATCGACGCCGATCAGGTCGAAGCGATCCCAGTCCACCTCCTCCCAGATCAGCGAGGCATAGGTGAGGGGGCCGTGGTAGACGCCGCGGACCGCTGCGCTCGCGCGGGCGAGGAAGTCGTCGAGTCGGTCGTTGGCGCTGTGGTCTCCCGCCTTCATGCGGGTGAGCGCCTCGCGGGTGCGCTTGCCGAAGTCGTTGCCCGGCACGATGCCGTACATGAAGATCGTCAGCTCGCTGCCGAGGATGAGGACCAGACGGTCGGGGTGCTGTCGGCGCAGCTCCTCGGCGCGCTCTGCCGCTGAGATGTCGTAGTGGAGCGTCTCCTCGGGAGGCTTGCCCCACAGCGCCGGCGACAGCCATACCTCCAGGCCGAGGGCCAGGGCGCGCTCCGCGACCTGCATCATCCGGTCGACGTCGCGTCCCATCAAGCGGACGGCATTGCAGTGCAGGTCGTCGCGGACGATCTGCAGCTCGCGCTCGGCGGTGGCGAGGTCGAGCTTCGGGCGCGTCGGAATCCCACCCCGCCCCCGGCCCGAGAACACGATCCCGGTGTCGTAGGTCACGCCACGACGATTCACGAGACCGCCTCCCGTGCCTCGCCGGCTGCCAGCGATAGCCTGATCATATCTGCGCGATCAGAAACTTTGCTGGTCACGCAATATAATCTAGCATGGAGACATGGCCACCGAGGGCTCAGCACGGAACCCGCGCCCCGGTGGGCTGCGCGAACGCAAGAAGCAGGAGACCCGCACGGCGCTCAGCCAGGCCGCGTGGCGCCTGGTCCTGGAGCGCGGGCTCGAGAACGTGCTGGTCGAGGACATCGCCAGCGCGGCGAATGTCTCGCCGCGCACGTTCAACAACTACTTCTCGTCCAAGGTGGAAGCGATCTGCGCCATCCGAATGGACCGCGCCGAGCAGATCGGCGCGACGCTCCGCGCCCGACCGCCCGACGAGCCGTTGTGGGACGCGCTCACCGCCGCGGTGCTCGAGCACTACGAGGGTGCAGAGCAGACCCCGGACGAGCAGCAGATGCACCGCATCCGCTTGCTGGGCACCGCACCCGAGCTGCGTGGCGAGACCCTGCGGGTCGGGGAAGCGATGCAGCGCGCGCTTGCCGAAGCGATCGCCGACCGCACCGGGACCGACGTCGAGCAGGACATGCTCCCGCTGATCCTGGCCGGAGCCGTCACCGCCGCGTCGGGTGTCGCCATGCGGCGCTGGCTCGACGCCGACCCGCCCTGCCCACTGCGACCGTTGCTCCAACGGGCACTGCACGAGCTCGCATCCGCGCTCGCTCAACCCGACCGGCGCCAGAACGCTGGAAGCATCCCCCTCACCCATGATGCCGAGGGTTCGAGCACGACGCGTGGAGTGGACGTGGGTGGAGTGGACGTGGAGGGACTCGAACCCCCGGCCTCTCGCGTGTGAAGCGAACGCTCTAACCAGCTGAGCTACACGTCCAGGTGCCCTCGCGGGCGCAACCGCCCTCGCGGGCGTGCCAAAGATACCGGCCGGAGGGGGCGGGACGAAATCGGCCCCGGGTTCTCCTGCGAGGGCGAGGCGCGGTTTCATGGGACCCATGAGCGTGCGTGTCACGGAGATCCACACCTACCCCGTCAAGGGCGAGCCGGGGACCGACCTCGACGAGTGCGTCGTCGAGGCCGAGGGCCTGGCCGGCGACCGCCGCAAGAAGGCGGCGCTCCATCTCGTGTCCACGGACGACGCCGCGACCAACCGCGCCAACCTCGCCCTCGACCTCCCCGCGGCCGACCTGCTCGCCCTCATCGGCGCCCGGGTCCGGGTGGGTGAGGTCGTCGTCGAGGTCACCGGCACGGCGCGCGACTGTGCCGGGGTGTATGCCGAGGTCGTCGCCCCGGGCGAGGTCCACCTCGGCGACGTCGTCGTGCCGCTCGACGCCGCGGGGTGAGCCGGGGACGCCGGCCCGGCGAGAATCGGACCATGCCCGCCATGCCGCCCACCCCGCATACCGCCGGTCCGACACCCGCCCCCGGGCCGGGAGCCGCACCACCCGACCCGACCCCGGTCGACCGCGCTCCCACCGACCACGCCCTCGTCGACCTCCTCGGTGAGAGCGTCGCGGCGGTCGGGGCGTGGATGGCGGAGTACGGCTCGTTCGACCCCCACCCCTCGCTCGAGGTGCCGGTCGAGCGACTGCGCGAGGCGGTGGCCGAGCTGCACGAGCGGCTGCGGGACAACTACCCCTTCTTCCACCCGCGCTACGTCGGGCAGATGCTCAAGCCGCCGCACCCGGCCGCCGTCGTCGGCTACCTCAGCGCCATGCTCGTCAACCCCAACAACCACGCCCTCGACGGAGGCCCGGCGACCGCCCGGATGGAGAAGGAGGTCGTCGCGCAGCTCGCGGCGATGTGCGGGCTCCCGCAGCACCTCGGCCACCTCACGAGCAGCGGGACGACCGCCAACCTCGAGGCGCTCTTCGTCGCGCGCGAGACCCACCCCGGCCGGGGGATCGCGCACAGCGCCGACGCGCACTACACCCATGCCCGGATGAGCCACCTGCTCGGCATCGACGCGGTGGCGGTGCCGACGACGCCCGACGGGACGATGGACCTCGACGCGCTCGAGGAGGTGCTCCGGTCGGGTCGGGTGGGCACCGTCGTCGCGACGGCCGGGACGACCGGGCTCGGGGCCGTCGATCCCGTCCACGAGATCGTGGCGGCATGCCGTCGGCACGGCGTCCGCGTGCACGTCGACGCGGCATACGGCGGTTTCTTCCGGCTCGTCGCCGACGACACGCCGGACGGGGTGGCGGCGGCCCCCTTCGCGGCGATCGCCGACGCCGACTCGGTCGTCATCGACCCGCACAAGCACGGCCTGCAGCCCTACGGCTGCGGCGCCGTGCTCTTCCGGGACCCCGGGGTGGCCCGGCACTACCTCCACGACTCGCCCTACACCTACTTCACCTCCGACGAGCTGCATCTCGGCGAGATCTCGCTGGAGTGCTCGCGGGCCGGGGCGGCCGCCGCCGCGCTGTGGCTCACCCTCCAGGTGCTGCCGCTCACCCCGGACGGGCTCGGCGCGGTCCTGCGGCCCGGGCGCCGGGCCGCGCTGGCCTGGGCCGACCGCGTCGACTCCAGCGAGGAGCTGACCCTCTACCAGCGGCCCGCGCTCGACATCCTCGGCTACTTCCCGACCCGGCCGCTGCTCTCCGAGGTCGACCGGGCCAGCGCCCACGTTCTGCGGGCCGGGATGACCCGCCCTCCGGCCGAGGCTCTCTTCGTCGCGACGTACACCGTCGACGGCGCGGCCCTCGCCGCACGCGGACACGCCGTCGCCGCCGACGTGCCGGCGGGGCGGATCCTGCGCAGCGTCCTCATGAAGCCCGAGACCGAGGCCCACGTGCCGGAGCTCCACGCGCAGGTGCTCGACCTCCTGCCCTGAGCACCGACCGCGCCGACAGCCCCGACCGTGCCGACCGGGCCCGGCACCGGCTGGCTACCGTGGGATCGAGCCGGTCCGAGCCCGACCCGCAGGGAGGTCCCCATGGCATCCAGCACCCGACGCGCCGCGATCCTCGGCGGCAACCGCACCCCCTTCGCCCGGCAGCACGGTGCGTATGCGACCGCCTCCGGCCAGGACCTGCTCACCGCGGCGCTCGACGGGCTCGTCGCGCGGTTCGGCCTCGCGGGCGAGCGGCTCGGCGAGGTCGTCGCGGGCGCCGTCGTCAAGCACAGCCGCGACCACAACCTCACCCGGGAGAGCGTCCTCGGCAGCGGACTCGTCGCCACGACACCGGCATACGACGTCCAGCAGGCCTGTGCGACCGGGCTGGAGGCGACGATCCTCGTGGCCAACAAGATCGCGCTCGGGCAGATCGAGTCCGGCGTCGCCGGGGGCGTCGACTCGGCGTCGGACGCCCCGGTCACCGTGAGCGAGGGCCTCCGGCAGGTCCTGCTCGCCGCGAACCGGGCCACCTCGCCCGCCGAGCGGACCCGGGCACTGCTGCGGCTGCGGCCCCGACAGCTGGTCCCGGCCCTGCCGCGGATCGTCGAGCCCCGCACCGGTCTGTCGATGGGCGAGCACATGGCTGTCACCGCGGCCCGGTGGGGGATCACCCGCGAGGAGCAGGACCGGCTCGCCCTCGCGAGCCACCAGCACCTCGCCGCCGCCTACGACCGCGGCTTCCTCGACGACCTCGTCACGCCCCATCTCGGCCTGGCCCAGGACCAGAGCCTGCGTCGCGACACCTCGATGGAGCGGCTCGCCGCACTCCGGCCCGTCTTCGGCGAGGGTGAGGGCGCGACCCTCACGGCGGGGAACTCGACGCCGCTCAGCGACGGCGCCTCGACCGTCCTGCTCGCCTCGGACGAGTGGGCCGCCGAACGCGGACTGCCGCCGCTGGCCCACCTCGTCGACGCGGAGACGGCCGCCGTCGACTACGTGGACGGCGACGAGGGGATGCTCATGGCCCCGGCGTATGCCGTGCCGCGGCTGCTCGCCCGGAACGGCCTCTCCCTGGCCGACCTCGACTACGTCGAGATCCACGAGGCGTTCGCCGCGACGGTCCTCGCGACGCTCGAGGCGTGGGCGGACGAGGAGTTCTCCGTCGAGCGGCTCGGGCTCGAGGGCCCGCTCGGTGTCGTCGACCGGTCGCGGCTCAACGTGACGGGCTCGTCGCTCGCGACCGGTCACCCGTTCGCCGCGACGGGTGGGCGCATCGTCGCGACCCTGGCCAAGCTGCTCCACGAGAAGGGCCCCGGCTCGCGGGGTCTCGTCTCGGTCTGCGCGGCCGGCGGTCAGGGGGTCGTCGCGCTCCTGCGGGGGGCGTGAGCCGGGTCCCGGCCCCGTGGCAGGATCGGGTGCCATGGCAGCCGATGCGCCCACGATCCTGGCCACCTCCGGCGGACTGCGCACCGGGGAGCGCACCATGCTCGAGTTCAACAGCCTCGTCCACCACGCCGTCGCGCTCTCCGGGGTGACGGGGCGGGCGCCGCGGCTGGGGTTCGTCGGGACCGCCATCGGCGACCAGGAGTTCTACGCCCACCGGATGTCCGAGGCGTCCCGGGTGGCGGGCTTCGTCATGACCGAGCTCCGGCACTTCACGATGCCCAACCACGACGACATGCGAGGGGCCCTGCTCGAGCAGGACGTCGTCTGGGTGACCGGCGGCTCGGTGGCCAACCTCCTCGCCGTGTGGGCGGTCCACGACTTCGGCAGCGATCTGCGCGCGGCCTGGGAGGCGGGCGTGGTCCTCGCCGGCGTCTCCGCCGGGTCGATCTGCTGGTTCCGGGGCGGCACGACCGACTCCTTCGGCCGGGAGCTGCGGGCGGTGACGAACGGCCTGGGGTTCCTGCCGTATGCCAACGGCGTCCACTACGACAACGAGGAGCGCCGCCGTCCGACCGTCCACCGACTCGTGGCGGACGGGACGATCGGCACGACCCACTGCACCGACGACGGCGTGGGCCTGGTCTACCGCGGGACCGAGCTCGTCGAGGCGGTCACCGAGATCGCCGACAAGGGCGCGTACATCGTCCACCGGGAGGGCGACACCGCCGTCGAGGAGCGCCTCGCGCCCCGGCTCCTGCCGGCCGTCTGAGGCGCGGTCGCATCGGTGATCCCGGTGCCGGAGGCCCGGTGCCCGAGCCGGGGTGCTGCAACCCGGGTGCTGCAACCCGGTGAAGGCGGCTGAAGGTCGCCTGAAGCCGCGGTGAAACCTCACGCTCCTAACGTCGTCGGCGAGCCGAACGACCCACGAGTCCCCCGAGGAAGCCCCATGACCACCACGACCACCTCCTCCGCGCTCGGCGCGGGCACCTCACGCACCTACCCGTCCCTGCGCGCCGCCTGGATCCCGCTGGCCGCCCTGTGTCTGGCCTTCTTCGTCGAGATGGTCGACAACACCCTGCTGTCCATCGCTCTGCCCACCATCGGGCGGCACCTGGGCAGCAGCACGACCGATCTGCAGTGGGTGACCGGCGCCTACGCCCTGACCTTCGGCGGGCTGCTGCTCACCGCGGGATCGGTGGCCGACCGGTTCGGGCGGCGGCGTGTCCTCATGATCGGGCTCGGCGCCTTCGGGCTGCTCAGCCTGGCCGTCGTCGCCGTCCACACCTCCGGCCAGCTCATCGCCCTGCGGGCCGCCCTGGGGATCGCCGCCGCGGCGATGGCGCCCATCACCAACTCGCTCGTCTTCCGGCTGTTCGACGACAAGGCGCTGCGGATGCGGGCCATCACCGTGATGATGGTCGTGGGCATGGCCGGGTTCGTGCTCGGCCCGGTGCTCGGCGGCACGGCCCTCGCCCACATCCCGTGGCAGTGGCTGCTCCTCGTCAACGCGCCGATCGCCCTCGTCGCCTGCCTCGGCGTCCGGCTCGGCGTCGCCGCCGACCGGCGCGAGGACCTCACGAACGACCGGCTCGACCTGCCCGGCGCCGTGCTCAGCGTCCTGACCATCGGCCTGGCCTGCTACGCGGCGACCTCCGGGGTGGAGCACGGCTGGCACTCCGTCGTCACCCTCGCCTCCGTCGCCGGCGCCCTCGTCGCGGGGATCGTCTTCTGGTGGCACGAGCGGCGCACCGCCGAGCCCATGCTCGACCTCGACCTCTTCGCCGACGGCACCGTGCGAGGCGCCACCCTCGCCCAGGCCGGCACGGCGATCGGCATGGCCAGCGTGATGTTCGGGCTGGTCCTGCACTTCCAGTACGCCTACGGCTGGTCGCCCATGCGGGCCGGCCTGGCCAACCTGCCGATGATCGCGACGATGCTGCTCGCGACGCCGCTGTCCGAAGGGCTGATCCGACGGTTCGGCCACCGCGTCGCCTGCGTCGTCGGGGCCGTCCTGCTCGCCGGTGGCATCGGGGCGATGGCCTGGGCCGTGACCCACGGATACCTCGCCGTCGTCGCGGCGATGGTGGTCCTGACCATCGGCATCCGGACCGTCATGACCATCTGCGCCGTGGCCCTCGTCGACGCGATGCCGAGCAACCGGACGTCCATCGCGGCGGCCCTCAACGACACCTCCCAGGAGGTCGGGACGAGCGTGGGCACCGCGCTCATCGGCACGATGATCGCCGCGCTCGTCACGACGCACCTCCCCGCCGGCGCGTGGAGCGACTCCCTCGTCGCGCTGTTCTTCCACGGGGAGCGGATCACCTTCGCCATCGTCGCCGTCGTCGTCGGCATCCTCGCCGTCGGCGGAGCCCTCACCCTCACCGGCTCCCGGAGCACCGACGAGCACGGAGAGCCCGCCTGACGGCCGGGCCACCGTATGCGGACCGGTCGCACCTCGGCGACCGGTCCGCATACGGTGGGGTGATGACGACCGGCCGGACCCTGTGCAGCGACCTGCTCCTCGCCCTGCTCTCCCCGGAGAAGGAGACCTTCGTCGTCGACTCGATGCACTGGAAGGCCGGTCTCGCGGGCGCGGCCGTCGTCGACGCGGTGCTCTCGGGGAGGCTGCGGCTCACCTCCGAGGGCGAGCCGGGCGTCCGCGCCGGACGCCTCGTCCTCGTCGGCGCAGCCGTGCCGGAGGACGACTCGCCCTGGTCGGAGGTCCTGCGGCGGGCGGAGGGCCAGAAGCCGAAGAACGCCGTGGCCCGGGTCGGCGGCGCCTCCTCGTGGCATGACCGGGCGGGGCAGCTCCGTGACGTCGTGATGGCCGACCTCGCGCGGGAGGGGGTCGTCTCGGCCCACGAGCATCGGTCCCTCGGGCTCTTCCCCTCGCCGCGGTGGACGCTCCTGCGGCCGGCCGAGCGGGGCGCCGTCCTGGCGCGGGTGCGGGCTGTCCTCGAGGGCGCCGGGACGCGGCGACCGGAGGAGCGGGACGCCTCGCTCACCGGGCTCCTCGCCGCGACCGGAGCCCTGCGCGCCGTCTTCCCCGGCCTCGAGAAGCGGTGGCTCACGGAGCGCGGCAAGGCGGTGGTCAAGGGCTCCTGGGGGTCCGCGGCGGTGTCCGGGGCGATCGAGGAGGTCAACACCGCCGTCGCGGCGGGCGTCACGGCGGCGATCGCCGGGAGCGCGGCCGCGGGCTGACCCGAAACGCCCGTGAGGCGGGCGGGCGGTGCCGGATAGCATCGGTGGGCACGCCGGTATGCCGTGAGCGCGGCATACCGACCCATCTCACCGAGTCGCGAGGAGCACCGCCGTGTCCACCCAGATCACCGTCCACGTCGCCGGAAGCGAGCGATCGGTGGCCGAGGGGACGACGGGCGGCGACCTGTTCGGCGGCGACCGGGCCGTGCTCGTCGCGCGCGTCAACGGCGAGCTGCGCGACCTCGCCCACGTGCTCTCCGACGGCGACCATGTCGAGCCGGTCACCGCGGCGGAGCAGGACGGTCTCGACGTGCTGCGGCACAGCGCCGCCCACGTCCTCGCCCAGGCGGTCCAGCAGGTCAACCCCGACGCGCGGCTGGGGATCGGGCCGCCGATCCGCGACGGGTTCTACTACGACTTCGACGTCGAGACCCCGTTCACCCCCGACGACCTCAAGGCCCTCGAGAAGGTCATGCAGCGGATCGTCAACGAGGGCCAGTCGTTCGTGCGCCGCGAGGTGACCGACGCGGAGGCGCTCGCCGAGCTCGCCGACGAGCCCTACAAGTGCGAGCTCATCGGCCTCAAGGGCGGCGCGGCCGGCGACGCTGCCGAAGGCGCCGACGTAGAAGTGGGGGGCGCGCAGCTGACCATCTACGACAACGTCCGTCGGGACGGCACCCGCGCCTGGGGCGACCTGTGCCGCGGTCCGCACGTGCCGACGACCAAGGTGCTCGGCAACGCCTTCAAGGTGATGCGCAGCGCCGCCGCCTACTGGCGCGGCAGCGAGAAGAACCCGCAGCTGCAGCGCATCTACGGCACCGCCTGGCCGACCAAGCCGGACCTCGTCGCCTACCTCGACCGGCTCGCCGAGGCCGAGAAGCGGGACCACCGCCGGCTCGGGGCGGAGCTGGACCTGTTCAGCTTCCCCGACGAGATCGGCTCCGGGCTCGTCGTGTTCCACCCCAAGGGCGGCGTCGTCAAGCGGGTCATGGAGGACTACGTCCGGCAGCGGCACATCGAGGAGGGCTTCTCCTACGTCGGCACGCCGCACATCAGCAAGGAGGGGCTGTTCCACTCCTCGGGGCACCTGCCCTACTACGCCGACACGATGTTCCCGCCGATGCGATTCGAGGGCGCGGACTACTACCTCAAGGCGATGAACTGCCCGATGCACAACCTCATCTACCGGTCGCGCGGGCGGTCCTACCGCGACCTGCCGATGCGGCTGTTCGAGTTCGGGTCGGTCTACCGCTACGAGAAGTCCGGAGTCGTCCACGGCCTGACCCGGGTCCGGGGGATGACCCAGGACGACTCCCACTCCTACGTCACCCACGAGCAGGCGCCGGGGGAGATCCGGCACCTGCTGGGCTTCGTGCTCGGGCTGCTGCGCGACTTCGGGCTCGACGACTACTACCTCGAGCTGTCGACCCGCGACGACTCCAAGCCGGAGAAGTTCAT
>JBDIAL010000027.1:0-26768 GCA_039812405.1 Nostocoides sp. | reverse complement strand
CGACCGGCAGGGCACCGGCACCACCCTGCTGCTCGCCCGCGCGGGGACCGACCACGACGCCCGGTTCGGCCCGGGATCCGCGGCAGCCCACGCGAGCGCCGGCTACCGGCCGCTGGACCTCGCCCTCCCCTCGCTGCGGACCGACGTCGACGACGCCGACGACCTGCTCGCCGCGCTCGCCCTCGGCTGCGGGCCCGCCACCTCGGCCCTCCTGCCGGAACCGTCCGCGAGCGCCTAGCCGAGCCCTTCCCCGGTGAGGTGGCCGGTGTCCCGGCATACCTCGACCGATTGGAGGCTGGGCTGGGTGGAGGTATCCGATGTCTCTGCGGTGGTGCCCTATTACCTCGACCGCCACGGGGTCGTCGTGGGTGGAGGTATTCCGATGCCGCTGAACCCGCCTGGTCCCGGCATACCTCGACCCACTGGAGGCTGCGCTGAGTCGAGGTATGCGATGTCTCTGCGGTGGTGCCCTATTACCTCGATCGGTTGCGGGCCGGACTCCTCGGGCTGCCGGGTCCCCCCGAACGCCTCCGGCCATCACCTCCCGCAGGACTGACTCGTCTAGGCTCGAAGCCGTGCAGGCCAGCATCCACACCTTCGACGAGAGCGACGGATCCGGCACCGCGCTGCTCGACGACGGGCGCGAGGTCGCCTTCAGCGGCGCGGTCTTCGCCACCAGCACCCTGCGTCACGTGCGGCCCGGGCAGCGGGTGAGCATCGTGCTCGGCTCGGACGGGGCGACGGTGAGCCGGCTGTGGATCGTCGGGATCGGCCCCGGCGAGCCGATCCGCTGACGAGCCGACCGGCCCGCGGGGCGGTTCGACCGGTCGAGCCATCCCTGACGGAGGATGGCCCCGTCAGCGCCCCGGCGCAGCGAGGTGCCCCGGTCCGTCACGGACCGGGGCACTCCACGCCGGGGCCACTGCGAGGGCGGATCCGCCCGCCGTCAGGCCTTCTTCGCGGTGCGCTTGGCCGTCGTCCTCGCGGGGGCGGCCTTCGTGGTCGTCGTCTTCTTCGCGGCCGCCTTCGCGGGCGCGGCCTTGGCCGGTGCCGCCTTGGTCGTCGTCTTCCTGGCCGGCGCAGCCTTGGCCGGTGCGGCCTTCGTGGTCGTCGTCTTCTTCGCGGCCGCCTTCGCGGGCGCGGCCTTGGCCGGTGCCGCCTTGGTCGACGTCGTCTTCTTCGCGGCAGCCCTCGCGGGCGCGGCCTTGGCCGGCGCGGCCTTGGCCGTCGTCGTCTTCTTCGCCGCCGTCCGCTTCGCGGGCGCCGCCTTGGCCGCCGCAGCCGCCGACCCGGCCGGGGCGCGGCCGATCGTCGAGGTCGTCTTGGGCAGCTTGCGCGGGTCCGCGACGACGACCTTGAACGTCGTGCCGGCCTTGAACCGCGGGACGGAGGTCTTCTTGATGCGGACCTTCTCGCCGGTGCGGGGGTTGCGGCCGGTCCGCGCCGCCCGCGCCGCCTTCTCGAAGGTGCCGAACCCGGTGATGCCGACCTTGCCGCCCTTGGCGACCTCTCGGATGATCGTGTCGAGAACGGCTTCCAGCGCGTCCGCAGCCGCCTTCCTGCTGCCCAGCTTGTCCTCCAGGGCCTTGATCAGTTCACCCTTGTTCACGTCGTCTCCATGGTCTGTCGGGGGGCCAGGCCGGCCCTCGACCTGGCAGTCGGAGTGCCCGACCTGCCCCAGACGGTATGCCGGTGCGTCCCGATAGTCCATCACTGCCGGGCCGTTTGTGTTGCCCCACAACGGGATCCGACGTGACCGAGCCCGCATACCGTGTCACATCCGCACCATCCACCCCATGCGAAACGTCCCGAGGATACCTGGAAGCACTCCCCCGGCGACCTGGAAACGGTTGCGCCACAACGGCATACGGCACACCCGAGGCATGGCACGGCATCTCGCGGACGGCGGAGCACCGACCCACGGCGGCACGCCGATTCGGTTGCCGCACAACGACCTCTCCGGCGTGCCGCGACACGCCGGAGGCGGCTCAGGAGGCCGGGACGACGGGCTTGTAGGTGGGCCGGGTCTGCTCGAAGGCCGTGATGTCAACCTCGTTGCGCAGCGTCAGGCTGATGTCGTCGAGACCCTCGAGGAGACGCCACCGCGTGTAGTCGTCGACCTCGAACGGTGCCACGATGTCACCGGCCACGATGGTCCGGCTCGCGAGGTCGACGGTGACCGAGGCCCCCGGCTCGTTCTCGAGGTACTTCCACAGCAGCTCGACGTCGTCCTGGCTCGCCCGGGCCGTGAGCAGGCCCTGCTTGCCGCTGTTGCCACGGAAGATGTCGGCGAACCGCGAGGAGATGATGACGCGGAAGCCGTAGTTCATGAGCGCCCACACCGCGTGCTCGCGCGACGAG
This sequence comes from Nostocoides sp., assembly GCA_039812405.1. Lineage (GTDB taxonomy): Bacteria > Actinomycetota > Actinomycetes > Actinomycetales > Dermatophilaceae > Nostocoides. The sequence continues at coordinate 24,407 of JBDIAL010000027.1, read as the reverse complement.
CCCGTCCCGAAGTCGGGACCCGCGACGAGGACCGAGCCCGCCGCATACACAGGGTTGTTGAGGACGAAGGTGTCGTCCTTGCGCCAGGCGGCGAACAACCCGTCCTCGAACCCGGTGCGCGTCACCCGCTTGAGGTAGACGGCCGGGATGATCTGGTCGGTGTCGACGTTGCTGCGGCGCAGCGGGACGCCGACACCGGTGTGCGAGGTGAACTTCTCCATCAGACCGTCTCCTCCACGCGGGTGTCCAGATCGGCGGGGCTCGACAGCGTGCCGCGGACGGCGGTCGCTGCGGCGACGAGGGGGCTGACCAGATGGGTGCGTCCGCCCTTGCCCTGCCGGCCCTCGAAGTTGCGGTTCGACGTCGAGGCGCTGCGCTCCCCCGGCGTGAGCTGGTCGGGGTTCATCCCGAGGCACATCGAGCAGCCCGCGAGCCGCCACTCGGCGCCGGCGTCGGTGAAGACCCGGTCGAGGCCCTCCTGCTCGGCCTGGAGCCGCACCCGGGTCGAGCCGGGCACGACGAGCATCCGCACCCCCGCGGCGACATGGCGCCCCTTGACGATGTCGGCGGCCGCGCGCAGGTCCTCGATGCGGCCGTTGGTGCACGAGCCGACGAAGACGGTGTCGACGTGGATGTCGCGCAGCGGAGTGCCCGCCTCGAGGCCCATGTATGCGAGGGCCCGCTGGGCGGCGGCCTTCTCGTTCTCGTCGCCGAAGGACTCCGGGTCGGGCACGGCGGCTCCGAGCGGGGCGCCCTGACCGGGGTTGGTGCCCCACGTGACGAACGGGGTGAGGGCGTCGGCGTCGACGTCGACCACCTCGTCGAAGACCGCGTCGTCGTCGGTGCGCAGCAGCGACCAGTCGGCGACGGCCCGGTCCCACTCCTCCCCGGTCGGTGCGTCGGGACGGCCCCGGAGGTAGTCGAACGTCGTCTCGTCGGGGGCGATCATCCCGGCGCGGGCCCCGGCCTCGATCGACATGTTGCATACCGTCATCCGGGCCTCCATCGACAGCGCCCGGATGGCGCTGCCGCGGTACTCCAGGACGTAGCCCTGGCCGCCGCCGGTCCCGATCCTCGCGATGACGGCGAGGATGATGTCCTTGGCCGTCACGCCCGGCTGCAGCTCGCCCTCGACGTTGATGGCCATCGTGCGGAACGGCTTGAGGGGCAGGGTCTGGGTCGCGAGGACGTGCTCGACCTCGGAGGTGCCGATGCCGAGGGCGAGGGCGCCGAAGGCACCGTGCGTCGAGGTGTGGCTGTCACCGCAGACGATCGTCATGCCCGGCTGGGTGAGCCCGCGCTGCGGCCCGACGACGTGGACGATGCCCTGCTCGGCGTCGCCCATAGGGAAGATCCGGACGCCGAACTCCGCGCAGTTGCGGCGCAGCGTCTCGACCTGGGTGCGGCTCACGACGTCGAGGATGGGGCCGGGGGTCGTCGGGACGTTGTGGTCCTCGGTCGCCAGGGTCAGCTCGGGCCGCCGCACCGGTCGCCCCGCGAGCCGCAGGCCGTCGAAGGCCTGCGGGCTCGTCACCTCGTGGACGAGGTGGAGGTCGATGTAGAGCAGGTCCGGCTCGCCCTCGGCCCGCCGGACGACGTGCGACTCCCAGACCTTCTCCGCCAGCGTTCCCGCCATGACCAACCACCTTCCACGAGCGACCGGCAGCTGTCGGTATGCCGGTTCCTGCGCACCCCGGGAACCCCCGCCTCGGTGCGTCTCATGAGAGATTTACACGCCGGTAGCGTCGACGGACTTGCGTCTCAGGCAATGAGACGGCAATATCAAGGCATGGACACATCGAGTGGGGTCGGCGTTCTCGACAAGGCTGCGGTCGTCCTCGGCGCTCTCGAGGCGGGGCCCTCGACCCTCGCCCAGCTCGTGACCGCCACGGGACTGGCCCGGCCGACGGCCCACCGCCTCGCCGTCGCCCTCGAGCACCACCGTCTCGTCTCCCGCGACATGCAGGGCCGCTTCGTCCTCGGCCCGCGCCTCGCCGAGCTCGCCGCCGCCGCCGGAGAGGACCGGCTGCTCGCCGCCGCCGGCCCGGTCCTCGGGGCCCTGCGCGACCACACCAACGAGAGCGCCCAGCTGTTCCGCCGGCAGGGCGACCACCGCATCTGCGTCTCCGCCGCCGAGCGCCCGGTCGGCCTGCGCGACTCCATCCCCGTCGGCTCGAGCCTGACGATGCTCGCCGGCTCCGCCGCCCAGGTCCTCCTCGCGTGGGAGGAGCCCGACCGGCTGCACCGCGGGCTCCAGGGCGCCGCCTTCACGGCGACGACGCTCTCCGGGGTGCGCCGGCGCGGTTGGGCCCAGAGCGTCGGCGAGCGCGAGCCCGGGGTCGCCTCGGTGTCCGCCCCGGTGCGCGGCCCCTCCGGACGGGTCGTCGCCGCCGTCTCGATCTCCGGGCCCATCGAGCGGCTCTCCCGCCAGCCCGGCCGCCTCCACGCCGCGACCGTCATGGCCGGGGCCAACAAGCTGACCGAGGTCCTCGCCCGCCACGCGGCCGCGCAGGAGGCCCAGCAGGCCGCCCAGAACGCCGGCTGACCGTTATCGGGTTCCACGACAACGGTCCCTCTCACCCGACAACGGTTCCCCCGCGAGGTGTCCGCTTCTCGGGTGCGACCCGTCCGATGGCGACGGCCCGGCGCTCGGCAGGCGACCCGGCCCCCGAAGTTGCGACGCTGGAGCCGAGCCGCTGGCGCGCGGTCTCGCCGCGACGTGTCGCGGGCACGACGCCGGTCGCCTGACCGAGCCCGAGCGGCCGGCCGACCCCCGTGTAGACCGTCTCCACCCCACCGGCGGGCACGGCATACGTCTCGTGCCAGACCCCGACCGCCCCCTCGGCCGCCCGCGCCCGCCGGTTGAACTCGGCCCACCGCGGCCTGTGCACGCGGTCCTGGTCGGCGGCATACCGGTAGATGTCCTCGACGCTGCGCCAGTACTGCACGACGAGCGGGCCGCGCGGGCCGATCGACGGGGCGCCGTCGTAGAAGCCGAGCCACTCCTCCTCGCCGCGCTCGCTCGCCGCGCGGTTGAGGGCCAGCTCGCGCAGCATCGGCGGCATGGCGCGGAAGGCCGGCCCCCACAGGTCGGGGCGCCACGGCTTGCGGACGGTCATCCCGATGAGGAAGACGGCGAGGTCGCCGTCGTGGGCGTGGGTGAGCCGTTCCATGATACCTCCTTGGATAGTGGTGCTCTCCAATGATGGATAGCGATACTATCCAATGTCAAGGAGGTATGCCGATGCTCATCTCGGAGCTGTCCGCGCGGACGGGCGTCGCGGTCGCGACCCTCAAGTACTACCTGCGCGAGGGCCTGCTCATGCCCGGCACTGCGACGAGCGCGACCCGCGCGTCGTATGCCGAGGAGCACGTCGAGCGGGTCCGTCTCGTCCGCGCGCTCGTCGACGTCGGCGGGCTCTCGGTCGCAGCGACCCGTCGCGTCGTCGAGGCGCTCGACGCCCCCGTCCGGTCCCCCAACGACCTGCTCGGCATCGCCCACGAGGCGCTGCCCATCCCCGGCCGCGACGTCCCGGAGTCACCGGAGGTGGCCGACCTCCTCGCCGACCTCGGGTGGCGGGTCGCGCCGGACGCCGTCGCCCGGCGCAGCCTCACCGCGGCGATCGAGGCCACCCGGCGAGCGGGCGTGCCGGTCTCCCGGAAGAGCCTGCTCGCGTATGCCGACGCCAGCGAGCAGGTGGCGGCCGTCGACCTCGACGTCACGGCAGAGGCGGGCGAGGCCGGGGGACTGTCCCGGATGCTGCTCACCGTCGTCGCCGGGACCGTCATGGTCGACCAGGTGCTGTCGGCGTTGCGCCGGCTCGCCCAGGAGCACGTGAGCACCGTGCGCGCCGAAGGTCGCTGAGGTGCGCGCGTGTCGTCGTCCCTCGGCGAGACTGACAGACCCCCAGCCGGCCTGGCTGGGGGTCTGTCACCGAACGTAGCCCCGACGGGATTCGAACCCGCGCTACCGCCTTGAGAGGGCGGCGTGCTAGGCCACTACACAACGGGGCCTCTAGCAGGTTGTCCTCCGGGCCGGAGCCCTTCGGACAGCGGAGGAAACCATACCGTGCGGTGTGGCGAACTCCGAATCGACCGCGTCCCGCCGCAGGCGGGGGTCGATGGCTGGGGTACCAGGACTCGAACCTAGAACGACTGAACCAGAATCAGCTGTGTTGCCAATTACACCATACCCCAAGGGGGTATCGTGGCCCCTCCGCCCGAAGACGGCGCGGCTCACGAACCAAGGGCAGACTCTACCGAAGCCCCCGGTGGGCCCCCAAATCAGCGGGACGACGACCGCCGAGCCGGCTCCCGGCCCGGCGAGGTCGATCGCGTGGTCCGGGCGAGACCGACCAGCGGTCAGAGGGACTCGCGCAGGCGCCGGAGGCGGGTGACGGTCGAGGCCTTGCCGAGGATCTCCATCGACTCGAACAGGGGCGGGCTGACTCGCTGCCCCGAGACGGCGGTGCGCAGCGGTCCGAACGCGAACCGGGCCTTGATGCCGAGCCCGTCGACGATGGCCGAGCGGAGGGCCTCCTCGATGACGGGCGCGGTCCACGACGGCTCGGAGCCGAGCGTCCCGGCGTGGGTGTCGGGCAGTCCGTCGAGGACGTCGAGAGCCGTGTCGAGCACCTGGGCCGAGTCGTCGCGAAGGCCCGCTCGGGCGTCGTCGGCGATCTCGAGATCCTGGTCGGCGACGTAGAAGGGCGCGACGAGAGCGGTCGCCTCGGAGAGCTTGGCGATCCGGGTCTGGATGAGCGCGGTGACCTTCTCCAGCCGGGCCAGCTCGCCGAGCGTCGGCTGGTCGCCGAGGACCTCGTCGCGCTGCAGGTACGGCAGGAGGCGTGAGGCGAGGTCGCCGAGCTCGAGCTCGCGGATGTAGACGCCGTTGAGCCAGTCGAGCTTCTTGAGGTCGAAGATCGGGCCGACCGGGTTGACCTTGGCCCAGTCGAAGTCGCGGGAGAAGTCGTCGAACGGGAAGACCTCGACGTCGTGGCCCTCGGCGTCCTGCTGGGGCGGGTAGGCCAGCAGCGCGAGGAAGTTGACGAGGGCCTCGGGGAGGTAGCCCTCCTCCTGGAACCAGGTGAGCCGGGCCGCGGGGTTCTTCCGCTTGGAGATCTTCGACTTGTCGACGTTGCGCAGCAGCGGCATGTGGGCGAACGCCGGCGGGGTGAGGCCGAGCCACCGGTAGAGGAGGAGGTGCTTGGGCGTCGAGGAGATCCACTCCTCGCCACGGACGACGTGGGTGATGCCCATCTCGTGGTCGTCGACGACGACGGCGAGGTGGTAGGTCGGGAACCCGTCGGCCTTGACGATGACCTGGTCGTCGGGCCGGGGCGCCGAGACCTTGCCGCGGATGAGGTCGTCGAAGACGAGGTCGACGTCGTCGGGGATGAGCATCCGGACGACGGGCGTCTCGGTGAACCCGGGCAGCTCGGCCCGCTCCTGCCTGGTCAGCCCGTAGCACAGGCGGTCGTAGCCGGTCGGCTCCTTGCGGCGCTGCTGCTCCTCGCGCATCGCGGCGAGCCGCTCGGTCGAGCACCAGCAGTGGTATGCCCTGCCCTCGGCGAGGAGCCGGTCGGCATACGGCGCGTAGGTGTCGAGGCGCTCGGACTGGCGGTAGGGCGCATACGGGCCGCCCACGTCGGGCCCCTCGTCCCACCGGAGGTCGAGCCAGCGGAGGGTGTCGAAGACCTGCTGCTCGCTGTCGGCGCGGAACCGGGCGCGGTCGGTGTCCTCGATGCGCAGGACGAACCGGCCGCCCTGCTGGCGCACGAAGGCGAGGTTAAACAAGGACATGTAGGCCGTCCCGACGTGCGGGTCACCGGTCGGTGACGGCGCGACGCGCAGGCGGACGGTGCCGAGGTCGGGAGTGCTCATGATGGCCTCGATTCTAGGGATCCCGCCGCCCTCGTCCTGTCGGGTGACCCCACGGAAGGGCCGCGGCCCCGGGACCGCGGCGCCGGACGGCCCGGGACGGGCAGGGGCTAGGGCGCGACGAAGGGGTTGGACAGGACGCCGATGCCCTCGATCTCGACCTCGACCCGCTGGCCGGCGACGACGGGCCCGACCCCCGCCGGCGTCCCCGTCATGATGACGTCGCCCGGCAGGAGCGTGAACGCCGTGCTCGCGAACGACACGAGCTCGGCAACGCCGTGCACCATGTCGGCCGTCGTGGCGTCCTGGACGACCTCGCCGTCGCGGCGGGTCGTGATCCGCAGGTCGCTCGGGTCGAGGTCGGTCTCGATCCACGGACCGAGCGGCTGGAAGGTGTCCAGCCCCTTGGCCCGTGCCCACTGCCCGTCGCCGCGCTGCAGGTCGCGGGCGGACACGTCGTCGGCGATCGTGTAGCCGAGGATCACCTTCCCGGTGTCCTCGGGCGCCACGTCCTTGCAGAGCCTGCCGATGACGACGGCGAGCTCGCCCTCGTAGTGCACCTCGCGGGTGAGGCCCGGCGGGATGACGACGGGGTCGCCCGGCCCGACGACGGCCGTGTTGGGCACGAGGAACATGAGCGGCACCTCGGGTGCCTCGCTGCCCATCTCCTTGGCGTGGTCGGCGTAGTTCTTCCCGATGCCGATGACCTTGCTCCGCGGGATGACCGGCGCGAGCAGCCGCACGTCGGCGACGAGGTGGGTCGCCCCGGTCAGCTCGATCTTCGTGTAGAGCGGGTCGCCGGTGATCTCCGCGATCTTCTCCCCCGCACCGTCGACCAGGCCGTATGCCGGGTCCTCCCCCGTCGTGAACCGCGCGATCCGCATACGCCCCACCCTAAGCGCCCCACCCCGGCGCCCGCCGCGCCCCCACCCCGGCGCCCTTTATCGGGTTCCACGACAAACGGACACCTCACCCGACAACGCTTCCCCCGCACAGTGACCGTTTATCGGGTGAGGTCATTACCCTGCTGCGATGACCGAGGCCACGGCGGGCATCGCGCGGACGCTGTCCCTCGAGGACTGGCAGGCCCGCGAGGCCGCGCACGAGGCCCGGGTCGACGCCCTGACGGCGGGGCACCGGACCCGGCGCGCGGAGGGACGCTCCCACCCGGTCGAGGACTTCCTCTTCGTCTACTACCACCACTCCCCGGGGCGGCTGCGGCGCTGGCACCCCGGCCCCGGCGTGGTCCTCGAGGGTGCGGCCGGTATGCCGCGGGCCGGCTGGACGCACTACGTCACCGAGGGAGACGGCGTGCGGCTCGACCTCGACGGCTACCTCCGGCACCGGGACCGGTCGGTGGACTTCGTCCGAGCCCTGGTGACCCGCACCCTGTCCCGTCCCGCCCGCACCGGCTGCCTCGGGCTCCACGAGTGGGCCATGCTCTATCGCGCGACGGACGACCAGGTGCGGCACGCCGGATGGCCGCTGCGGCTCGGGCGGGAGGGCACCGACGCCGTCGTCGAGTCCCATCGGCTCCGGTGCACCCACTTCGACGCCTACCGGTTCTTCACCCCGCCGGCCGTGCCGCGCAACGCGGTCCCGCTCACCCGGGACGCCCAGCCCGATCACGAGCAGCCGGGCTGTCTCCACGCGGCGATGGACCTCTACAAGTGGGCCTTCACGCTCGCGCCGCTCGTGCCGAGCGACCTGACCGTCGACTGCTTCGAGCTGGCGCGCGCGGTGCGCGAGCTCGACATGCGCGCCTCCCCCTACGACCTGCGGGCGCTCGGCTACGCGCCCGTGGCGATCGAGACGGCGGAGGGCCGGGCGGAGTACGTCACCGCCCAGCGGGAGTTCGCCGACCGCGGCAACACCCTGCGACGGCGTCTCCTCGCGGCCCTCGCCGTCCGGCACCTGTGACCTCGCCGGGGCGGCCCCGATACGATCGCCCCGTGACGGAGTACCAGGTGACCTACTGGCGCGACCTGCCCTCGATGGTCGCGGCCCGCGACGGCGCGGAGACGACGAAGGCGAGCCTCGCGCCGCACTTCATGGAGGCCATCGACGAGGCCGCGATGCGGCTCGGCGCCGACGCGAGCGACGACTACCTCGCGGGGTGGCGCCGGGGCGACTGGACCGCCGCCGAGGGTGACCCGGAGACGGTCGTCGGACGGGTCGTCACCGAGCTCGAGGTGGCGTGGGACGAGAAGGCCCTCGCCGCATACCTGGACTCCCTCGGCCCCGCGGCGGGCTGAGCCCCCGCGTGGAGGTCCTCGTCGTCGACGGAGCCAACGTCGTCGGCTGCGTGCCCGACGGCTGGTGGCGCGACCGGCCCGGGGCGGCGGCGCGTCTCCACGAGGGGCTGACGGGGACCGGCCTGCCGTATGCCGCCGTCGTCCTCGTCCTCGAGGGCGCGGCGCGGGCGGGCGTCCCGGAGGGCACGCAGGGCGGCGTGACACCGGTGACGACGGTCCATGCGCCGGGATCCGGGGACGACGAGATCGTCGACCGGTGCCGCGCGCTCGCCGCGGACGGGAGGACCGTCGACGCCGCGACCGCCGACCGCGGGCTGCTCTCCCGCCTGGAGCCGCTCGGCGTGCGGGCCCTCGGCCCGCGGCAGCTGCGCGACGCGCTCAGCGGACCGGCACGCCGGCCTTGACCAGGCCGTAGGTCACGCCCTCGACGAGGGCGTGCCAGGAAGCCTCGACGATGTTGCCCGCGACGCCGATCGTCTGCCACGAGGTGCTGCCGTCGGTCGTCTCGATGAGGACGCGGGTCACCGCGTCGGTCCCGTGTGCGGCGTCGAGGATGCGGACGCGGTAGTCGATGAGCTCGAGCTGCTCCAGCTCGGGGTATGCGGGCAGGAGGGCCTGGCGCAGCGCGTGGTCGAGGGCGTTGACCGGGCCGTTGCCCTCCCCGGTCGCGACGACGCGCCGGCCGCCGGCGACGAGCTTGACCGTCGCCTCGGACACCGCCTCGTCGTCGGTCCGCTGGTCGGTGATGACCCGCCACGACTCGACCTCGAAGTGCTCGGGCAGCTCGTCGAGCTCGCGACGCAGCAGGAGGTCGAAGGAGGCGTCGGCCGCGTCGAAGGTGTAGCCGCGCAGCTCCAGCTCCTTGACCCGCTTGAGGACCCGCTGGGTCGTCTCGCGGTCCTCGCCGAGGTCGAGGCCGAGCTCGCGGCTCTTCAGCTCGATGCTGGCCCGGCCGGCCATGTCGGAGACGAGCATGCGCATGTCGTTGCCCACGTGCGTCGGGTCGGTGTGCTGGTAGAGGTCCGGGTCGACCTTGATGGCGCTCGCGTGGAGGCCCGCCTTGTGCGCGAAGGCGCTGGCCCCGACGTAGGGCTGGCGGCTGTAGGCGGGGACGTTGGTCACCTCGGCGATGGCGTGGGCGATGCGGGTCGCCTCCTGGAGCTGGCGCGGCTCGACGAGCTGCCGACCCCGCTTGATCTGCAGGTTGCTGACGATCGTCACGAGGTCGGCGTTGCCGGTGCGCTCGCCGTAGCCGTTGATCGTCCCCTGGACGTGGGTGACCCCGGCATCGACCGCCGCCATCGAGTTCGCCACGGCGCACCCGGTGTCGTTGTGGCAGTGGATGCCCAGACGGGCGGACGTCGCGGCGAGGACGTCGGCGACGACGGCGCTGACCTGGTCGGGGAGCATGCCGCCGTTGGTGTCGCACAGCGCGACGACCTCGGCCCCCGACTCCATCGCCGCGCGGACCGCCTCCAGCGCGTAGTCGCGGTCCAGGGCATACCCGTCGAAGAAGTGCTCGGCGTCGAGGAAGACGCGCCGCCCCTCGCCGCGCAGGAAGGAGACGGTGTCGCGGATCATCGCGAGGTTCTCCTCTGGCGTCGTCCGCAGCGCCCGCTCGACATGGCCGCGGTGGCTCTTCGCCACGAGCGTGACGACCGGGGCCTCGCTGTCCAGGAGTGCCCGGACGAGCGGGTCGGAGGACGCGGCGCCCCCTGCGCGCCGCGTCGCTCCGAACGCCGCGAGCGTGGCGTGGCGGAGCCGCAGCTCCGTCGCGGCCCGGGCGAAGAACTCGGTGTCCTTGGGGTTCGCGCCGGGCCAGCCGCCCTCGATGAAGCCGACCCCCAGCTCGTCGAGGTGCGCGGCGATGGCCAGCTTGTCCGACACGGAGAGGTTGAGCCCCTCCTGCTGCGCGCCGTCGCGCAAGGTCGTGTCGTACACGTGCAGGTCGGTCATCGTCTCGCCTTCGTCATCGCTGGGGGTTCGTCGTGCGTCGTGGCTCGCCACTGCGTCTCATTCTCCCTCGTCGCGCCCGGCCGCCCCGTGGGGTGGTGGGCCGTCCGCCGCGCCCGTGGACATCTCGCTCCACAAAGCAAAAGACCCCCCGGGTGCGGGAGGTCTGCGCGACGAGGGAGGCTCGTCGCGCTAGGTGATAATGAGGGCCGCGGTCGCGGCACAGCAGCACGTCACGAGGGCATGGTGCCATGCCCTGTCCGGCTGCCGGTATCCACGGTCCACATGCTGGTATGCCGTGCTGTCGCGCGTGCCGTGCTCGTCACGCCGTCTGCTGCGCTCCCCCCGTGGAGGCCCGGCGCGCCGACGCCGCCCGGACGAGTGCGGCGACGAGGCGGACGTCGTCGCTCTCCTCCGGGTGCCACTGGACGGCGAGCCGGAACGGCTGCGTCGTGTCCTCCATCGCCTCGAGCGTGCCGTCCCCGTGCCAGGCCGCCGGCGTGTACCCCGGGTGAGTCGTCACCGCCTGGTGGTGGTAGGTCGGCACGTCCTGCACCCCGTCCCCGAGGATCCGGGCGAGCAGGGTGCCGGGCACCGGCGAGACCGGGTGGCGGACGAAGGCCCCGACGACCGGCGAGTGGACGGTCGTCCCCGTGCGGTCGGGGATGTGCTGCTCGAGGGTGCCGCCGCTCGCGACGGCCATGACCTGCATTCCCCGGCAGATGCCGAGCGTCGGGAGACCGGCCGCCCGGCTCACCCGCGCGAGGGCCAGCTCCCACGCGTCCCGGTCCGGCCGGGCGGGCTGGGCGGCGGCGTCCGGCGGGGCGCCGTAGCGGCTCGACGCGACGTCGGCACCCCCGACGAGGACGAGCCCGTCGACGACCGCCAGGACGTCCGAGGCCGCGTCCCGCACGGCGGCGGCGTCGAGGTCGGCCCGCGGCGGGAGGACGACGGCGACGCCACCGGCCCGCTCGACCTGGCGGACGTACCCCACGGGCAGGACGACCGACGGCTGGTCGACCCAGTCGCCGCGCGTCGCGGGCTCGACGTAGCAGGAGATGCCGATGACCGGCATACCCCCGCTCACGTCACCACCCACCGGGCGGGGTGCGGGACGCGGGCCGCCCACCGCGGCACCCCGCAGCGCGGCGCGCGCGATGGCGCGGAGATCACGGGACGATCCAAGCCACCCGCGGCGCTCCCGTCAACGGCCCGGGGCCGCCCTGCATGAGACTGTCCAAATGGGTCGGATCCATGCACCCGGATCCGAATCCAGTCCGGGACCGTCCTGCATGAGACTGTCCAATTGGGTCGGATTCATGCAGCCGGGTCCGGGGCCGCCCTGCATGAGACTGTCCAAATGGGTTGGATCCATGCACCCGGCTCCGAATCCAGTCCGGACCGTCCTGCATGAGACTGTCCGATTGGGTCGGATTCATGCAGCCGGGTCCATGTCCGGGGGCGGGGCCGGGGCTGCCCCTTGCCAGGCGACACCAAGAGTGCTATCACTTTATTTATCGATATCACTTTTTCTGGAAAGGGGTGGCCATGATGACTCCTCGTCACACCTCGGCACCCACCGCGGGAGCAGCCCGGCCCCAGGTCGAGATCGGTCAGCGCCCGGCGCTCGCCGTGAGCGGCTGGTTCGGCGTCATCGTCGTCGCGGCCTGCGCCTGGCTCGTCTACCGCGGCATCGTCGACGGGAACCGCTGGACCTGGGTCGCCATCGTCGTCCTCGTCCTCGTCGCGACGGCCCTCGTCGTCGTGCCGCCGGGCCGCACCTCCGTCGTCCAGTTCTTCGGGACCTATGTCGGGACCGTGGCCCGGCCCGGGTTCTGGTGGGTGCTGCCGCTCACGGTGCGCCGCTCGGTGAGCACCCGGGTCCGCAACTTCGAGACGAGCCGGCTCAAGGTCAACGACGCGGAGGGCAACCCCGTCGAGATCGCCGCCATCGTCGTCTGGCAGGTCGCCGACACGGCGAAGGCCACGTATGCCGTCGACGACTACCCCGGCTTCATCTCCGTCCAGGCCGAGTCGGCGCTGCGGCACGTCGCGACCCTGCACCCCTACGAGGACACCGAGGGCACAGGCACCTCCCTGCGCGGGTCCACCGACGTCGTCGTCACGGCCCTCGCCGCCGAGGTGTCGGACCGGGTCGCCGTCGCCGGGCTGCAGATCCTCGAGGTCCGCATCTCCCACCTCGCCTACGCGCAGGAGATCGCCCAGGCGATGCTGCGCCGCCAGCAGGCCAACGCCGTCGTCGCGGCGCGCTCCCGGATCGTCGAGGGCGCCGTCGGGATGGTCGAGCTGGCGCTGGACCGGCTCATGGAGCACGACGTCGTCGAGCTCGACGAGGAGCGCAAGGCGAGCATGGTGAGCAACCTCATGGTCGTGCTCTGCGGCGACCAGCCGCCCTCGCCCATCGTCAACGCCGGATCGCTCTACACGTGAGCGCACCGTGAGCACCCGCCGCCAGGTGCTGCTCCGGATGGACCCGGCGGTCCACGACGCCCTGACCCGATGGGCCGACGACGAGCTACGCAGCCTCAACGCCCACGTCGAGCTGCTGCTGCGCCGGGCCCTGACGGAGGCCGGGCGGATGCCGAAGCGGGCCGGTCCCCTCCCCCGTCGGGGCCGGCCGCCCACGGGTCCGGGCCCGACGGGCTGAGGAGCCGCTCGAGCACCTGCGCGACACCGTCCTCGTCGTTCGGCGGGCAGGTATGCGACGCGGCGGCACGGGCGTCCGGGTGACCGCTGGCCATGGCATACGACCGTCCGGACCACGCGAGCATGGGGATGTCGTTGGGCATGTCCCCGAAGGCCCACACCTCGGGCGCCCCGACGCCGCGGGCGGCGCACCATGCCGAGAGGGCCGCGGCCTTCGTCACGCCCGGCGGGTTCACCTCGGCGATGGCGACGGCCCCGGAGTAGGCGAGGACGCCCCGGTCCCCCACGACCTCGGCGACCCGCGCGCGCAGCACCTCCGGGGGCAGGCCCGGGGCGAGGGCGATGAGCTTGCCGACCGGCTCGTCGTCGATCTCCTCGATCGGGGCTCGCGCCCACCGCTCCGCGGCGTTCTCCCGGTGCGGGTCGGGGTAGCCGGGCTCGACCCAGGGCCCGCTCGCCCGCTCCGCGGCGAAGGTGATGTCGGGCACGGCGGCGCGCAGGTCGGCGACGACGGGCAGCAGGTCGCCCCGGGCGAAGCCCCGCGCCGCGACGACCTCGCGCCGCGCGACGTCGTAGACGAAGGCGCCGTTGCCGCAGAGGGCGACGCCGTGCGAGCCGACGAGGGCGCCGAGGGAGTCCAGCCACCGCGGCGGCCGCGCCGTGACGAGCACGGTGAGGATCCCGGCCTCCTCGACCGCCTGCCAGGCTGCGGCGGTCCGCGGGGACAGCGACCCGTCGGAGCGCAGCAGCGTCCCGTCGAGGTCGCTCGCGACGACCCGCGGCCGATCCGTCGGCATACGCGGCACTCCTGCGCCCGGCGCCGGGTCAGGCGAGCCGGGTCAGCCAGCCGTGGGTGTCCGCGGCGCGGCCGTACTGGATGTCGAGGAGCCGCTCCCGCAGCGCCCGGGTCACCTCGCCGACCCCGCTGCCGTGGCGGGGGTGGCACGACCCGCCGTCCCAGCGCAGCTCGCCGACCGGCGTGACGACGGCGGCCGTCCCGCAGGCGAAGACCTCGCTGATCTCCCCCGAGGCGACGCCCTCCTTCCACTCGTCGATGGGGATGCGCTCCTCCGAGGCCCGCAGGCCGAGCTCCTTGGACAGCTCGAGGATCGAGGACCGGGTCACCCCCTCGAGGATGGTGCCGGTCAACGCCGGCGTGAGCAGCCGGTGCTCCCGCGTGACGAAGAAGAGGTTCATCCCGCCGAGCTCCTCGACGTAGGTGTGCGTCGAGGAGTCGAGGAACACTGCCTGGTCGCACCCGTGCTCGATCCCCTCGAGCTGCCCGGCCAGGCTCGAGGCGTAGTTGCCGCCGCACTTCGCCGCGCCGGTGCCGCCCTCGCCCGCCCGGGCGTAGTCGGTCGAGATCCACAGCGAGACGGGGTTGAGCCCGCCGGAGAAGTACGGGCCGGCCGGGGAGGCGATGACGCTGTAGGCGACCTCGCGGGCGGGACGGACGCCGAGGAAGGCCTCACGGGCATACATGAAGGGCCGCAGGTAGAGGCTCGCCTCCCCCGCGTCGTGGGCGGGGACCCAGTCGACGTCGGCCGCGACGAGCGCCCGCAGCGAGTCGATGAACTCCTCCTCGCCGAGGGTCGGCAGGGCGAGCCGGGTGGCGCTGCGCCGCATCCGCGCGGCGTTGGCCTCGGGCCGGAAGCTCCACACCGAGCCGTCCTCGTGCCGGTAGGCCTTCAGGCCCTCGAAGATCTCCTGGGCGTAGTGGAGCACGGCCGCCGACGGCATGAGGGTGATGGGCCCGTATGCCTCGACGCGCCCGTCGTGCCAGCCCTCCCCCTCGGTCCACGTCGCCGTGACCATGTGGTCGGTGAAGTGCTTCCCGAAGCCGGGGTCGGCGAGGATGGCCTCGCGCTCCTCGCTGCTGCGCCGCGGGACGTCGGCGTCGACGGGGAAGGTGAGCGGGCTGGTCATGGAACGGTCCTTTCCGTGCGACGTGTCGGCACGAGCCGGGGGCAGGGCTGCTGACAGCGGGACCGGGCCGTCCACCCGGGGGACGCGGGGCCCTCCGGGGTGGCGGATCGTCCTGCCGACACCAGCAGGTTAGTTCACCGGGTCTCACTGTCAGCCGGCGATGCGGGCGGCGACGGCGTCGCCCACGGTGCTCGTCGAGCGCGCGGCGCTGCCGCGCTCCGCCAGGTCGGCGGCGACGGCGGCCTCGACGCGCTGTGCGGCGTCGGCGAGGCCGAGGTGGTCCAGGAGCATCCCGACGGACAGGATGGTGGCGGTCGGGTCGGCGATGCCCTGGCCGGCGATGTCCGGGGCCGAGCCGTGGACCGGCTCGAACATGCTCGGCGCGGTCCGCTCGGGGTTGATGTTCCCGCTCGCGGCGAGGCCGATGCCGCCGGCGATGGCCGCGGCGAGGTCGGTGAGGATGTCGCCGAAGAGGTTGTCGGTGACGATGACGTCGAACCGACCGGGGTCGGTGGCGAGGAAGATCGTCGCGGCGTCGACGTGCTGGTAGGCCCGCTCGACGTCGGGGAACTCGGCGCCGACCTCCTCGACGGTGCGCCGCCACAGGTGGCCGGCGTGGGTGAGGACGTTGTGCTTGTGGACGAGGGTGAGGTGCTTGCGGGGCCGGGCCTGGGCCCGGGCGAAGGCGTCGCGGACGACGCGCTCGACGCCGAACCGCGTGTTGACGCTCACCTCGGTCGCGATCTCGTTCGGCGTGCCGACCCGCAGGGCGCCGCCGTTGCCGACGTAGGGGCCCTCGGTGCCCTCCCGGACGACGACGAAGTCGATGCCGCCGGGCGCGACCCGCGCCACGTCGAGCGGGCTCGCGACCCCGGGGTAGAGCCGGGCGGGGCGGAGGTTGACGTAGTGCTCGAGGGCGAAGCGCAGCGGGAGGAGGATGCCGCGCTCGAGCACCCCGCTCGGGACCCGCGGGTCGCCGATGGCACCGAGCAGGATCGCGTCGTGGCCGCGCAGCTCCTCGACGACGGAGTCCGGCAGCGTCTCGCCGGTCGCGAGCCAGCGGGTGGCCCCGAGGTCGTAGTCCGTCGTGCGCACGGTCGGGCCGTCGCCTCCGGTCGCCGCGTCGAGGGCCTTCAGCCCCTCGGCGACGACCTCGCGGCCGATCCCGTCCCCCGGGATGACGGCGATGTCGAGGGCGTCCGGCAGTGGCGTGACCATGGCGGTCAATCTAGGGGTCGTCTCTGCTGTCGGGACGGCCGTCTCAGCACGCGAGCCCCGGCTGTCGGCCGGGGCTCGTCTGCGTCGACGACCTCAGTCGTCGCTATGGCCCTGGTCGCGCAGGTCCATGCTCTCCTGCAGCGCCTGGCGGGCGTTCTGAGCCTCTTCGCTCATGGTGACCATTCCTTCGGTATGCCTGTGGGTGTGCTTGCGGGTCCGGGCTCGAGTCCTGTTGGACGAGCCGGCGTCAGCGGGCGTCACGGGGTCTCCGCGGCGCGGTTGCTGACTAGAGGACCACGCCGCGGCTCACGATGAGTCGTGCCTGCCGCTGCATACCCCCCACGATAGGTGGACGTCCTACTATCTCGCGACCGGTTTCCACGATCCGGACGCCGTGGACACCGCTTTGTGCACCCGGCCACCCCGGCCCGGGCACCGATTGCCGGTCCGGCTGTCAGCTCACAGCCGCCACACCGGTCCCCTGACCGGGAGACGACCCGTCGAGGGGAGGAGGGCGCCTCAGTCCAGGTCGGCGACCCGGACGCTGTCGGCGCCGATCTCGCGGCCGATGGCGGCGACGACGTCGGGCGGGATGGCGCTGTCGACGGTCATCGCGACGAGCGCCGGGCCGCCCTCGTCGCGCCGGGCCACCTGCATCCCGGCGATGTTGACGTCGGCGTCGCCGAGCAGCCGGCCGAGGGCGCCGACGACGCCGGGCCGGTCGGTGTAGGTGAAGAAGGCGAGGTGCTGCGACAGCGGGATCTCGATGTCGAAGCCGTTGACGCCGACGACCTTCTGGACCAGCCGGGGGCCGGTGAGGGTGCCGGAGACGCTGACGACCGACCCGTCGGCGAGGGTGCCGCGCAGCGTCGTCACGTTGCGGAAGTCCTGGGTCTCCGAGGCGGTGAGCAGGCGCACCTCGACACCCCGGTCGGCGGCGATGAGCGGGGCGTTGACATAGGTGACCGCGTCCTCGGTCACATCGGTGAACAGGCCCTTGAGCGCCGACAGCTCCCAGATGGACACGTCGTGCGAGGTGATCTCGCCCTTGACGTCGACGTCGAGCTGGACCGGCACCGACCCCGCGACGGCGGTGAAGATGCGGCCGAGCTTCTCGACGAGGTCGATCCCCGGGCGCACCTCCTCGTCGATCACGCCCCCGGCGACGTTGACGGCGTCGGGCACGAGGTCGCCGCCGAGGGCGAGCCGCACCGACCGGGCGACGGCGACGCCGGCCTTCTCCTGGGCCTCCGCCGTCGAGGCCCCGAGGTGCGGCGTGACGACGACCGACTCGTAGGCGAACAGCGGGCTGTCGGTCAACGGCTCGGTCGCGAAGACGTCGAGTCCCGCTCCCGCGACGCGTCCCTCGCGCAGCGCGTCGGCGAGCGCCTCCTCGTCGACGATCCCGCCGCGGGCGGCGTTGACGATGCGCACCGACGGCTTGACCCTCGTCAGGGCCTCGGCGCCGATGAGACCGACCGTCTCCGGCGTGCGGGGCAGGTGGACGGTGATGAAGTCGCTCTCGACGAGCAGGTCGTCGAGGGACACGAGCCGGGCCCCGAGCTGCGCCGCGCGCTGGGTCGACACGAACGGGTCGTAGGCGAGGATCTCGGTCCCGAAGGCCCGCAACCGCTCGGCGACCAGCTGCCCGATCCGGCCGAACCCCACGACCCCGACCGTCTTCCCGTGCAGCTCGACCCCGGCATACGCGCTCCGCTTCCACGACCCCTGCTTGAGCGCCGCGCTGGCGGGGGCGATGTTGCGGGCCGTCGCGAGCAGGAGGCCGACGGCCAGCTCCGCGGCGGAGGTGATGTTGGACGTCGGGGCGTTGACGACCATGACACCGGCCTTCGTCGCGGCCGGGACGTCGATGTTGTCCAGCCCCACCCCCGCCCGGGCGACGACCCGCAGCCGGGGGGCGGCGGCGAGCGCCTCGGCGTCGATCTGCGTCGCCGAGCGGACGAGGACCGCGTCGACGTCGGCGAGCGCGGGCAGCAGCGCGGCCCGGTCGGCTCCGTCGACGTGCCGGATCCGGAAGTCCGGCCCGAGGGCGTCGATGGTGGCCGGCGAGAGCTCCTCGGCGATGAGCACGACTGGCTTGGTCACCGGACGATTCTAGGGTGGACGGGACTAGGCTGCGGTCATGGCCGCGTGGAGCCCGCTGGAGTGGCCGGTCGTCCGGCAGCTGCGCACCGGCGACGTCTTCGGCCGCGGTCCCGCCGTCACCTCCGCCCGGACCCGCTCGCTCGTGCCGCGCACCGCCACCGCCGACCGCGTCGTCCGCAGTGTCTGCCCGTTCTGCGCGGTGGGCTGCGGGCAGCGGGTCTACGTCACCGACGAGAAGGTCGTCCAGATCGAGGGCGACCCCGACTCCCCCATCTCCCGGGGGCGGCTGTGCCCCAAGGGCGCCTCGAGCGAGCAGCTCGTCAACAACCCCCTGCGCCAGACCCGGATCCGCTATCGCGCGCCGTATGCCACGGAGTGGCAGGACCTCGACCGCGACACGGCGATCGACATGATCGTCGACCGGTTCGTCGAGACCCGGCGCCGGACGTGGCAGGACCGCGACGACCGGGGCCGGCTGCTGCGGCGCACGATGGGCATCGCCTCCCTCGGCGGCGCGACGCTGGACAACGAGGAGAACTACCTCATCAAGAAGCTGTTCACCGCGGCGGGCGCGATCCAGATCGAGAACCAGGCCCGTATTTGACACTCCGCCACGGTTCCCAGTCTGGGGGCCTCGTTCGGGCGCGGCGGCGCCACCCAGTCACTGCAGGACATGGCCAACGCCGACTGCATCATCCTCATGGGTGGCAACATGGCCGAGGCGCACCCCGTCGGCTTCCAGTGGGTGTCGGAGGCCAAGGCGCGCGGTGCCCGGGTCATCCACATCGACCCGCGGTTCACCCGGACCTCGGCCGTCGCCGACCGCCACATCGCGATCCGGGCCGGGTCCGACGTCGTGCTGCTCGGCGCGCTCATCAACCACGTCATCGCCGGGGAGCACTACTTCCGCGACTACGTCGTCGCCTACACCAACGCCGCCACGCTGGTGACCGACGCCTACCGCGACACCGAGGACCTCGGCGGCCTGTTCTCCGGCTTCGACCCCTCGACGGGCCGCTACGACCCGTCGACCTGGGCGTATGCCGAGCCGACGACCGCGGCCGACATCGCCGACGAGGGGAGCGTGGGGGACGCCGACGACACCCCGGTCCCGCCGACGGTGCGCCGGGACGAGACGCTGCAGGACCCGCATACCGTCTTCCAGATCCTCCGACGGCACTTCGCCCGCTACACCCCGCAGATGGTGAGCGAGATGTGCGGCATCACGGTCGAGGAGTTCGACTACCTCGCGCGGTCCATCGTGGAGAACTCCGGCCGGGAGCGGACGACCTGCGTCGGGTATGCCACGGGCTGGACCCAGCACACGCTCGGCGCCCAGTTCATCCGGACCGCCGCGATCCTCCAGCTGCTCCTGGGCAACGTCGGCCGCCCGGGGAGCGGGATCATGGCGCTGCGGGGGCACGCGAGCATCCAGGGGTCGACGGACATCCCGACCCTGCTCAACCTGCTCCCCGGCTACCTGCCCATGCCCTCGGTCGGGGAGCACGACACCTTCCGGCAGTTCCTCGACTCCATGGGCTCCACGCGGCAGAAGGGCTACTGGGCGAACGCCGACGCCTACACCGTGAGCCTGCTCAAGGCGTGGTTCGGCGACGCGGCGACGGCCGAGAACGACTGGGCATACGACTACCTGCCCCGCCTGTCCGGCCCCCACGGCACCTACCAGACCGTCGTCTCCATGCTCGAGGACACGGTCGAGGGCTACTTCATCCTCGGGCAGAACCCCGCCGTCGGGTCCGCCAACGGCCGCCAGCAGCGGCTCGCCATGGCGCACCTGAAGTGGCTCGTCGTGCGCGACCTCAACCTCATCGAGTCCGCGACGTGGTGGAAGGACGGCCCGGAGATCGCCTCCGGGGAGCTGCGCACCGAGGACATCGGGACGGAGGTGTTCTTCATGCCGGCCGCGACCCACGTGGAGAAGGCCGGATCGTTCACCCAGACCCAGCGGATGCTCCAGTGGCGGCACCAGGCGGTCCGGCCGCCGGGCCAGGCCCAGAGCGAGCTCGACTTCTTCTACGAGCTGGGCCGCCGGATCCGGGAGCGCCTCGCGGACTCGACCGACGAGCGCGACCGGCCGCTGCTCGACCTCACGTGGGACTACCCGCTCGACGAGCACGGCGACCCGGTGCCGCAGTCCGTCCTGTCGGAGATCAACGGGTTCCACCTGACCGGTCCCGACGCCGGGCGGAACCTGTCGTCCTTCACCGAGATGCGGGCCGACGGGTCCACGGCGGCCGGGTGCTGGATCTACACCGGCGTGTATGCCGACGGCGTCAACCACGCGGCCCGGCGGGTCCCGCACGGTGGACCGGGCATCACCCAGTCCGAGTGGGGCTGGGTCTGGCCGGCGGACCGGCGGATCCTCTACAACCGCGCGTCGGCGGACCCGCAGGGGCGGCCGTGGAGCGAGCGGAAGAAGTACATGTGGTGGGACGAGGAGGCGGGCCGCTGGGCGGGTCCGGACGTCCCGGACTTCCCCGTCGACCGGGCCCCGTCGGCACGTCCGGACCCGGCCCTCGGCGGCCCCGAGGCGCTCGCCGGCGACGACCCGTTCGTCATGCAGCCCGACGGCAAGGGCTGGCTCTTCGTGCCGACCGGCCTCGTCGACGGCCCGCTCCCGGCCCACTACGAGCCGCAGGAGTCGCCGGTCCGCAACGCGCTCTACCCCCAGCAGCAGGCCCCGGCCCGGATCCTCATCCAACGCACGGACAACCTCGGCGCCCCGAGCGCCGGCACCCCCGGCGCCGAGGTCTACCCCTACGTCTTCACGACCTACCGGCTCACCGAGCACCACACCGCGGGCGGGATGAGCCGGTGGCTGCCCTACCTCGCCGAGCTCCAGCCGGAGATGTTCTGCGAGGTGTCCCCCGCCCTCGCGGCCGAGCGCGGGCTCACCCCGGGCGGGTGGGCGACGATCATCTCGCCCCGGGCGGCCATCGAGGCCCGGGTCCTGGTCACCGACCGGATGAGGCCGCTGCGGATCAACGGCCGCGACGTCCACCAGGTCGGCCTGCCCTATCACTGGGGCGTCGGCAGCGACGCCGTCGTGACGGGCGACGCGGCCAACGACCTGCTCGGGGTGGCCCTCGACCCCAACGTCCTCATCCAGGAGTCCAAGGTCGCCTCCTGCGACGTCATCGCCGGCCGCCGACCGCAGGGCGAGGCGCTGCTGCGGCTGGTCGCTGCCCATCAGGAGCGGGCGGGCGCTACCGTCGAGACGGACAGCGCGCGGGTCACCGACCCCGAGCACGAGACGGTGTTCCCCGACCCCGGGGCGGACGACCCGGACACGGAGGGCAGGACGCGATGGTGAAGGGAGGGCGGTGCTGATGGGCCAGCTGTCCGGTCCGACCGACCCGAGCGCCGACGCCCGCTGGCCGGTGCACCGGCCCCGCAAGGGCTTCTTCACCGACACCTCGATCTGCATCGGGTGCAAGGCGTGCGAGGTCGCCTGCAAGGAGTGGAACCACAATCCGTGCGACGGCGACCTCGAGCTGACCGGCATGTCCTACGACAACACCGTCTCGCTCGGCGCGAGCACCTGGCGACACGTCGCCTTCGTCGAGCAGGACCGGGAGCACATCGAGCAGGCCCGCCGCTCCGGCCGCGCCCTCGTCGACCTCGGGATGCCGACGGTCCGGTCCGGCGCACCGGTGTCCGGCGGTCCTGCGCCCGCCGACAGCGCTCCCGGCGACCGCGCGCCTGTCGACACGACACCTCCCGACACCCCCGAGTTCCGCTGGCTCATGGCCTCCGACGTGTGCAAGCACTGCACCCACGCGGGGTGCCTCGACGTCTGCCCGACCGGCGCGCTGTTCCGCACCGAGTTCGGCAGCGTCGTCATCCAGCCCGACGTGTGCAACGGCTGCGGGACCTGCGTGGCCGGCTGCCCGTTCGGGGTCGTCGAGCGCCGCAGCGACGGGACGATGGCGCCGACGACGCGCGAGGGACAGCGCAAGGGCGAGCAGCCGCCGGTGCCCAACCGGGGCGTGGCCCAGAAGTGCACGCTCTGCTACGACCGGCTCCTCGACGACGAGATCCCGGCCTGCGCCAAGACGTGCCCGACGACCTCGATCCGCTTCGGCGACCACGACGACCTCGTCGCCCGGGCCCGCGAGCGGGTCGCCACGCTGCACGCCCAGGGCATGACGGAGGCCCGGCTCTACGGAGCCAACGAGCTGGACGGCGTCGGGGGCACCGGCTCGATCTTCCTCCTGCTCGACGAGCCCGAGGTCTACGGGCTGCCCCCGGACCCTCGGGTCGGCACGGCCGACCTGCCTGTCATGTTCCGTCGCGCGTCCGCCGCCGGGCTCGCCATGATCACCGGGGCCGTCCTGTCCTTCCTCGTGCGACGCCGATGAGCCCGTCCGAGTACGACGAGCTCCGGCCGCCGGAGCGACCGCGGCGGCGCCGCGGCGGGGGACCGCGTGGTGGGCAGCGTGGCGGCCCCGGTGCGGGACCCCGCGGCCGCGGCGCCCAGCGCTGGCTGTCCGCCGGCGACGGCACCCGGGAGATGCCGACCGTCCCCGACGTCGAGCTCGTCTCCTACTACGGCCGGCCCATCGTCAAGCCGGCGCCCTGGGGACACGACGTCGCGGCATACCTCTTCCTCGGGGGCGTCGCCGGAGGGTCCGGCCTCATCGCGACCGGCGCCCAGCTCACCGGGCGGGACCTGCTGCGCCGCAACGCCCGGCTCGGCGCGATGGCCGCGGTCGCCCTCGGCGGCGTCGCCCTCGTCCGCGACCTCGGACGGCCCGAGCGCTTCTACAACATGCTGCGCACCATCAAACTCACCTCCCCGATGAGCGTCGGCTCGTGGATCCTCACCGGGTTCGCGTCACCGATGGGCCTCGCCGTCGCGGGGGAGATCGACCGGATGACCGGCTCCCGGCTCCCCCTCGGCCCGCTCCGGCCGGTCCTGCGCTTCGCCGAGCCGTATGCCGGGCTGGCCGCGGGCCTGTTCGGCGCACCGCTCGCGGCCTACACCGCCGTCCTCCTCGGCGACACCGCGACGCCGACATGGCACGCGATGCACCGCGACCTGCCGTTCGTCTTCGTCAGCTCGGCGAGCCTCGCCGCGGCGGGGCTCGCGATGGTGACGACGCCGACCCGCGAGACCGGCCCGGCCCGCATGCTGGCCGTCCTCGGCGTGACGGGTGACGTCACGGCGATGCGCCTCATGGAGCGTCGTCTCGACGACGTCGTCGCCGAGCCCCTCCACCACGGCGCACCCGGGCGGATGCTGCGCTGGAGCGAGCGGCTCGCCGTCGCGGGCGCGGTGGGGACCCTCGTCGGGGGTCGGCACCGCCCCGTCGCCGTGGCCTCCGGGCTCTGTCTCCTCGCGGCGTCGGCGCTCACCCGGTTCGGTGTCTTCGAGGCCGGCATCGAGTCGGCGAAGGACCCGCGCTACACCGTCGAGCCGCAGCGCCGGCGGCTCGCGGCCCGCCGGGCCCGGGGCATCCTCGACGACTCCATCACGACGGCGGGCTGAGCCGGGCGCCCTCGCCCGTCCGGCCCGGCCTGGCTGCCGTCCTGCCTCGTGGAGCCCGGGACCTTTGTCGTGGAACCCGATAAAGGGTCACTGTGCGGGGGAAGCGTTGTCGGGTGAGGTGACCGTTTGTCGTGGAACCCGATAAAGGTCGCGGCGGCGAGGGCGAGGATGGGGTGGCGGGGTGGAAAGGGCGCGACGGATACCAGGGGTGGCTCGTATCCTGTCGCGGTGACCGTGTCCCTGCGCCTGCTCGGCCCGGGCAGCTGGCGTGGTGAGCCCATCACGAGCAGCCGCAGCCGGGTGCTGCTCGCGCTCCTCGCGGGTGCGCCGGCCGGCCTGACGACCGAGCGGCTCGCGGGCGACGTGTGGCCCGACGAGGCTCCGGCGAACCCGGCCAAGGCGGTCCAGGTGCTCGTCTCCCGGGCCCGGGCGGCCCTCGGACCGGACACCATCGAGCGCACGGCGACCGGCTACCGGCTCGCCGTCCCCCCGGACGACGTCGACGTGCGGTATGCCGCGCGCCTGGCCCGCGAGCGCGCCGCGCGGCTCGCCGGGGGCGACGCGAGCGGCGCGCTGAGCGCCGCGACCGAGGGACTCGGGCTGTGGGACGCCGGGCCGGCCGATCCCGACGTCGTCGACGCCCTCCTCGGCACCCCCCTCGACCTGGCGTCCACCTCGCGCTCGCTGCGCCACACCCGGGCTCTGGCCCTCGCCGCCCTCGGCCGGCCCGCCGAGGCGCTCCCGGAGCTGCGGGCCCTGCTCGCCGAGAGCCCGGGCGACGACGTCCTCCGGGCGGCCATGCTGCGGGCCCAGGCCGCCGTCGTCGGCCGGGCCTCGGCGCTCGAGCTCTACGAGGCGCACCGCCGCGACCTGCGCGACCGCCTCGGCAT
>JBDIAL010000026.1:0-26775 GCA_039812405.1 Nostocoides sp. | reverse complement strand
ACCCGTCGCGCATCGAGACGACGGTCCGCGAGCACATCGAGAACAGCGCCGAGCTGCTCATGGCCACGCTGCCCGACACCGACGAGCAGACCACCACAAGTCCCTGACACCGCCGCTCGCGGCCCCCGCCGCTTCCTGCGCCTGGATCACCCTCGCGGCCGCGTCTCGGCCCGGCAGCCCGCGACCCCGACAGGCTCCCGGCGCCCGAGCCGTTGGTGGTCACTGACGGCGATCCGGACGACGGTGACCTCGCGAGTGACGGCCCCCGTCCGGACCCCGCCTCCGGACGGGTCACCTTCGGATGCCCGCACCCGACGTCTTCCCAAACCCACACAGCATGGAAGGAATTATTCACTTCCCTGCGTCTTCCAGCCTGACTTGTCAGGTGAGCCTATATTCACTTATGCTGTTCCCGACAGCACAGCCTGGCGTCGGCCAGAACGCCACCCATCGACAAGGACGAACCCCGCGTGTGTACTTCACCCAAGAGCGCCTCCTCGCATACGGCGACCGCCAACCGAGTGGCCGAGACCCGCTACGACCTGCACGACTGTCGTGACTTCGCCGACGCCAGAAGGGGATTCATCGCCCCGATCCCGGAGGGCCGCACCCTCACGATGGACGGACGGGTGCTGTTCGACCTCGACGACTACGCCTTCGTCGGGGACGACGCCGAACGGCCGGACACGGTCAACCCGAGCCTGTGGCGCCAGTCGCAGGTCATGCACGAGGGCGGGCTCTACCGGGTCGCCGACGGCATCTACCAGGTTCGCAACTCCGAGATCGCCAACCTGACCGTCGTCGAGGGACCAGCGGGGCTCGTCGTCGTCGACGCGATGACCTCGGTCGAGAACGCCCGTCAGGCGATGGGTCTCATCCGCGAGCACGTCAGCGACAAGCCGGTCCGCGGCGTCCTCTACACCCACACGCACGTGGACCACTTCGGCGGCGTCAAGGGCGTCGTCAGCGAGTCCGACGTGGCGTCCGGCGTGGTGCGGATCGTCGCGCCGGGCCTCGGCTTCGAGAAGCACGCGATGGGAGAGAACGTCCTCGTCGGCAACGCGATGTCGCGGCGGGCGTCGTTCCCGTTCGGGAGCCTGCTCGGCCATGGTCCGCGCGAGCTGGTCACCTGCGGCATCGGCATCGGCCCGAGCCGCGCCGGTCGCACCGTCTCCTACCTCTCCCCCACCGACCTGGTGACCCGCACCGGACAGACGATGGAGATCGCGGGCCTGACCTTCGAGTTCCTCTACGCCCCGGACACCGAGGCGCCTGAGGAGATGCACATCTGGATCCCCGAGCTCAAGGCGCTCACCTGCGCCGAGAACGCCCAGCACTCCATGCACAACATCCAGACCCTCCGCGGCGCGCGGACCCGCGACGCACGCAACTTCGCCCGCTACCTCGATGAGACCCTCGAGCGCTGGGGCGACGACGTCGAGGTTCACTACGGGCCTCACACGTGGCCGGTCTTCGGTCATGACGAGGTCGTGGACTTCCTCTCGTCTCAACGGGATACGTACAAGTACATCCACGACGAGGCGCTTCGGATGGCCAACAAGGGCCTGACTGCCATCGAGGCCGCGGAGATCATCGAGCTGCCCGACGCCCTGGGCCGCAGGTGGTGGAACCGCGAGTACCACGGGACGCTCCATCACAACGTCCGCGCGGTCTACCACAAGGAGCTCGGCCTCTGGGACGGCGACCCGGTGTCCCTCAACCCCCTGCCCGCGGTGGAGTCCAGCGCCCGCTACGTCGACCTCATCGGCGCCGATCGGCTCCTCGAGGAGGGTCGACGCGCCATCGAGGCCGGGGACTACCGGTGGGCCACCGAGATCCTCCACAAGCTCGTCTTCGCCGACGCCGAGAGCCGCGAGGCGCGCGAGCTGCTGGCCGATGCATACGAGCAGCTGGGCTACCAGGCCGAGGGCCCGCAATGGCGAAACATCTACCTCACGATGGCCCAGGAGCTGCGGAAGGGCGTCACGCCACAGACGCTCAGCACCCTCTCCCCCGACATCCTTCTCGGGATGCCGGTCGGCCTCCTCTTCGACTTCGCCGCCGTCCGGCTCATCGGCCCGAAGGCCGCGATGGTCGACCTGCGTCTCGACTACGTCTTCACCGATCTCGCTGAGACGTGGGGCGTCACGGTCCGCAACGGCGTCCTCAACGCCCGCAGGGGCCTGTCGACCAACCCGCAGGTCACTCTCACGGGCACGAAGGCCGCCCTCACCGAGGCGATCCTGCGGCCCACGCACGTCGAGGACGCCGTGGCGGCCGGTCGGCTCACCGTCGCCGGTGACCGGTCCGTCGTCAGCCAGTATGCGGCGCTGCTGGAGACCTTCGACCCCAACTTCGCCATCGGCACCCCCGAGCGCGTCAACGGCTGAGCCCTCTCGGCCCGTACTCTGCCCATCAATCACACCACAAGGAACCCGTCATGTCCGTTCAGCCCGACGCGTCTGCGCAACCGGCCATCGCGCCGACGAAGGAGACGAGCCGCACCCCCCGCAAGGGCCACGCCGTCGTCGCCCTCCTCCTCCTGCTCCTGCTCGTGAACTTCGCCGACAAGGTGGTCGTCGGTCTCGCCGGGGTCGACATCCGGCACGACCTCGGCATCGACAACACCCGGTTCGGCGTCCTCCAGAGCAGCTTCTTCTGGCTCTTCGCCGTCGGCAGCATCGCCGGGGGCCTGCTGAGCCGCCGAATCCGGGCCCGCTGGCTGCTCGTCCTCGTCGCGGCGGCCTGGGCCATCGTCACCGTGCCCATGGCGTTCAACGTCGGGTTCACCGTGATGCTCGTGTCCCGAGCGCTCCTCGGCCTCGCCGAAGGCCCGACGGTCGCCCTCGCGATGCAGGTCGTCCACTCGTGGTTCCCCGCGAACCGCCGGACCGTCCCGACCTCCGTGCTGACCCTCGGTGCCGCGCTCGGTCCGGCCATCGCCTCTCCGCTGCTGACCTACGTCATCACCAACCACTCCTGGCGAGCCGCCTTCGCGGTGCTGGCCGTGGCCGCCCTCGCCGTCGCCGTCCTCTGGGCCGTCTTCGGCCGTGAGGGCCACGCCGACGAGAGCACGATCCCGACGACCGAGGCCGCTCCCGTGGCCGTCGTCCCGGACTCGGTCCCCATGTGGCGGCTGCTGACCACCGGCACCGTCCTCGGGTTCCTCGGACTGCTCGTCGTGACGTATGCCGACACCTCGGTGAAGCTCTCGTGGCTGCCCCTCTACCTGCGCCAGGGCCTCGGCTACGACGCGACGGCGGCGGGCAGGCTCAACGCGCTGCCCTACCTCGGCGCCGCGGTCACCGTCCTCGTCGCCGGGATCGTGTCCCGCCTGCTGACCAAGCGCGGCGCCAGCGCCCGGCTCAGCCGCGGCATCCTCGCCGGGGGCCTCGTCACCGCCGGGGCCGTGGCCACGCTCGGCTTCGCCTCGATGGGGCGGGGTCCCGCGCAGGCCCTCCTGCTCGTCGTCGCCACGTGCTGCAACGCGGGCGCCTACGGCCTGGCCTTCGCCGGCATCTCCGACGTCGTGCCGCACCGTCAGCGCGGAGCAGTCCTCGGCATCGTCGCCGCCGTCTACTCCGTCGGCGCGATCATCGCCCCCGTCGTCGTCGGTCGGCTCGTCGACGTGTGGCCCACGCCGAGCGTCGGCTTCGCGCACAGCTTCCAGGTCCTCGGGATCGCTCTCCTCGTCGGCGGACTGCTCGCCCTGGCGATCGTCAACCCCGAGCGCGATGCCGCGAGGCTGCATGCTCGATACCGCACCCACTGACCTCCGAGCCGTTTCACACGGTCGAGCCCTCCGCCGATGGCGGAGGGCTCGACCCGTCCGGGTGGCGGTCACCTGCCGGTGAAGACAGGGGGGCGCTTGGCGAAGAAGGCGTCGCGGCCCTCGGCGAAGTCGGCGCTCTCCATGAGCCGCACCTGGGCGGCGAGCTCGGCGTCGAGCATCTCGTCGAGCGAAGTGTCGGCCCGGGCGAGGAGCTGCTTGGTGGCGGCGACGGCCAGGGGTGCCCGCCGGGCGAGCTGCTCCCCGGTGTGCAGGGCGGCGTCGAGCGCGGACTCGTCGCCCGCGGCGACGCTGTCGACGAGGCCCCACCCGACGGCCGTCGCCACGTCCAGCACCTCGCCGGTCAGGATCAGCCGGCGCGCCCGGGCGAGACCGACCCGACGTGGCAGGAGGTGGTGCAGGCCGCCGTCGCCCGTCAGCCCGACGCCGGTGAACGGCGTGCAGAAGCGGGCCGACTCCGAGGCGACGACGAGGTCGCAGGCCACGGCGAGGGACACGCCCACGCCGTATGCCACGCCGTCGACCGCGGCGACGACCGGCTTGGCCGAGCGCACGATGGCACGGATCGCATCGTTGGCCCCGTGCATCCGCTCCCGGTTGAGGCGGCCGGGCTCGAAGCGTGCGGACAGGTCTCCCCCGGCGCAGAAGTGGCCCCCCGCCCCGGTGAGGACGACGGCGCGGACCGCCGGGTCGGCGTTCGCATCCTCGACCGCGTCGGTGAGGTCGTGCCGGGTCTGCACGCCGAGGGCGTTGCGCCGGTCGGGTCCGTCGAGGGAGACGACGAGGATGCCGTCACGATGCCGCGTCCGCACCGCGGTCTCCCGGCTCGTCGTCATCACATGAACCTCCCGCCCGCCACCTCGAGGACACCACCGGTCAGGTAGCTCGACAGGTCGCTCGCGAGGAACACTGCGACGTTCGCGACCTCGGCTGCGTCGCCGACGCGGCCCATCGGTATCTCGGCCAGCTTCTGCTCCTTGACGTGCTCGGGCATAGCGCGGGTCATCGCGGTGTCGATGAACCCTGGCACGAGCACGTTGACCCGGATCCCCCTCGGCGCGAGCTCCTTGGCGGCGGCCTTGCTGAGGCCGACGATGCCCGCCTTGGCCGCCGAGTAGTTCGTCTGGCCGACGTTGCCGACCCTGCCGGAGAGGGAGGAGACGTTGATGACCACTCCGGTGCCACGCTCGCGCATGCGGGCCCCCGCCGCCCGGGTGCCGTTCCACGTCCCCCGCAGGTGGACGGCGACAACCTCGTCGAAGTCCTCGGGTGCCATCCGCCGCATCGTCGCGTCACGGGTCACCCCGGCGTTGTTGACGACGACGTCCACGGGGCCGAAGGCGGACTCCGCGACGTCGAGGGCCGCCTCGACCTGAGCCTCGTCGCGGACGTCGCAGCCGGCGAATGCCGCTGCGACACCGAGGCGTTGCGCCGCCCGAGCGGCGGCGTCGACGTCGATGTCGGCGACGACGACCCGGGCTCCGTGGTCGACGAACGCCCGGGCCATGGCATACCCGATCCCCTGCGCGGCGCCGGTGACGACCGCGGTGCGGCCCGGCAACAACCCGACGTTCGACAGACCGTTCATGCCTCAGCCTTCCCGAGGAGATCGTCGGAGACGATCCTCAGCTGGATCTCGTTGGTTCCTTCGAAGATCTTGGTCAGCCGGGCGTCGCGCCAATGGCGCTCGACCTGGAAGTCCGTCGTGTACCCGGCGCCGCCGTGGATCTGGATGGCCTGGCTCGTCACCCGCTCCGCCATCTCGGTCGCGACGAGCTTGCACATCGACGCCTCGCGTGCGCACCGGCGACCGGTGTCGATGTCGCTGGCGACGGAGTACATCAGGGACCGGGCCGCCTCGATGTCGGCCGCCATCCGGGCGATGGTGAACCGCAGGTGCTGGAAGTCACCGATCGGACGGCCGAACTGGCGTCGCACATGCACGTAGGCGATGGAGTCCTCGAGCGCGGCACGGGCGAGGCCGATCGCGCGCGCCGCGGTATGGGTCCGGCCCACCTCGAGACCGCTCACAGCCAGGTGGAAGCCTCGCCCCTCCTCTCCGAGGAGGCGGTCGGCCGGGATGCGCACGTCGTCGAAGGACAGCTCCCACGTGCTCCACCCGAAGTACCCGATCTTGCGGATCTTCGTGCCGGACACTCCCTCCGGGAACGAGCCTCGGTCCTTGTCGACGAGGAAGGCGCTGATGCCCCGGTGCGGTGCGACGGGATCGCGGGGGGAGGTCCGGGCGAAGACCACGAGGTAGTCGGCCTCGTCGGCGTAGGTGCACCACATCTTCGTGCCCCGGATGACCCAGGAGTCACCGCGACGCGTGGCCCGGCAGGACAGGTTGGCGATGTCGGAGCCGGCCTCGGCCTCCGAGAGCGCGTAGGCGCCGAGGTAGTCGCCGCGGGCGACCCGGGGCAGCAGGCGCTCCTCCTGCTCGGGAGTGAAGCCTCCGCCCATCCCGTTGCCGCGGGCGAGCAGGCCCGCCACGCTCATCCACGCACGAGACAGCTCCTCCGCGACGAGGCAGTACTCGAAGACGCCGAGCCCGAGGCCCCCGAGGTGCTCCGGGATCATGATCCCGAAGAAGCCCATGGCCGCCATCTCCTGCTTCAGGTCGGCCGGGATCGTGCCCTGGACCGGGTCCAGCTCGTTGGCGACCGGCAGCACGCGCTCCATGGCGAAACGCCGTGCGAGATCGCGGATCTCGACCCGCTCGGGAGTCAGGTGGTGGGGTGTGTCCGGCCGCGGCACGGGTCGGTGCGTCATCGTCCTGGTCCTTCGTCGTCAGGTGGTTCGTTCGAAGACGGCGGCGAGTCCCTGGCCGCCGCCGAGGCACATCGTCTCCAGGGCGTACCGGCCCTCCCGCCGATGGAGCTCGTATGCCATCGTCGCGAGGATCCGGCCCCCCGTGGCCCCGACCGGGTGGCCGAGGGCGATCCCGGAGCCGTTGACGTTGAGCCGGTCCAGGTCGCCGTCGGCGAGATCCCACTCCCGCAGGCAGGCGAGGACCTGCGCCGCGAAGGCCTCATTGAGCTCGATGAGGTCGAGGTCGGTCAGGCGGAGCCCGAGCCGGTCGAGCACCTTGCTCGTCGCGGGAACAGGCCCGATCCCCATCCGGGCCGGGTGGACGCCGGCGAGGGCCCAGCCGAGGGGCCGCAGGACCGGCCGGAGCCCGAGCCGTTCGGCGTGCCGGCGGGTCGTCACGACGCACGCGGAGGCACCGTCGTTCTCCCCTGCGGCGTTGCCCGCCGTGACCGTCGCCTGCGGGTCGTCGGCGAGCCGCACGGGACGGAGGTTGGCCAGCTGCTCGCGGCTCGTGTCCGGCCGGGGATGCTCGTCACGGGTCACGACCCGGGTGTCCCCTTGTCGGTCGGGCGGGCACACGACGGGGACGATCTCCTCCTCGAAGCGTCCCTCGGCGATGGCGGCCGCGGCGTTCCGCTGCGAGCGGAGGGCGAGCTCATCCTGCTCCTGGCGGGTGATCGCATACTCCCGGCGTAGGTTCTCCGCCGTCTCCAGCATCCCGCCGGGGACGGGGTAGCGAGGACCGCCGGCGGTCGTCCGGCCCCTGCCGATCCGGTCATGGAGGGTCACGTCCCCGCCCCCGACGCCGGCTCGCAGCCCGAGGGCGTAGTGCTCCCCCTGGCTCATCGACTCCACACCCCCGGCGACGACGAGGTCGCTCACGCCGGCGCCGACCTGGAGGGCGGCATACATGATCGCCTGCAGGCCCGAGCCGCAGCGCCGGTCGAGCTGCAGGCCGGTCGTCGTGACGCCGAACCCCGCGGTGAGCGCCGCGACCCGCCCCACGGCGGGAGCCTCGCTGTTGGCGTAGCACTGGCCGAGCAGGACGTCGTCCACGTCGCCCTCGCCGAGGCCCGTGCGCCGGCGGAGCCCCTCGAGGACCGCGGTGGCGAGGTCACCGGCCGACACCGCCGCGAGGACACCTCCGCGGCGCCCGACGGGTGTCCGGACCGGATCGCAGACGACGACGTCGTCGCCCGTCGGATCACCCCCGCTCGTCACGCGCTTCCCCCGTGGGCGGCCAGGAGCTCCCGGCCGATGATGAGCTGCTGGATCTGCGTCGTCCCCTCGTAGACGGGGAGTACCCGGACGTCCCGGGCGATCCGCTCGACGGTCGTGCCCCGCATGAAGCCCATGCCTCCGTGGATCTGCAGCGCGCGGTCTGCGGCGGCCACGGCGGCACGGGTGCTGAACAGCTTGGCCGTCGATGGTCCGATCCTCGGGTCCACGCCGGCGGCATAGCGTTCGGCGGCGTCGAGGACGAGGGCCCGGGCGGCGTCCAGGTCGGTCCTCGTCTCCGCGAGCATCGCCTGGACGAGCTGGAAGCGGCCGATGGGTGCGCCTCCCTGACGACTCGTCGCGGCGTATGCGACGCTCTCGTCGAGCAGCCGTTCGATGGTGCCGACGCTCAGCGCGGCGAGATGGAGCCGCCCCGTGGCCAGGCTCCGCATGGCCGTGGCGAACCCGACACCCTCGGCGCCGCCGACGAGTGCCGCGGCGGGCACCCGCAGGTCGTCGAGGAGGACCTCGCTCGTCCACGCACCGGCCTGGCCCGTCTTGACGTCCTTGGGCCCGACGGTCAACCCCGGCGTCCCGGCCTCGACGAGGAAGCAGGAGATCCCGTCCGTGGGTCGCGGTCCGGTCCCGGTCCGAGCGAAGACCATGAAGACGTCGGCGATCGGCGCGTTGGTGATGAACCGCTTGGCACCGTTGATGACGAAGTCGTCACCGTCGCGCGTGGCCCTGGTCGTCATCCCGCTCGGGTCGCTGCCGGCCTCCGCCTCGGTGAGGGCGAACGAGGCGACGGCGCCGTCGGCGAGTCGAGGGAGCCACGCCTGCCGCTGCTCGGGAGTCCCGGCGTTGACGAGCACCTTGCCGGCGAGGCCGACGTTCGTGCCGAACATCGACCGGAACGCGAGCGAGGTGTAGCCCAGCTCCATGGCGAGCCGTACGTCGTCGAGGACGGTCATCCCGAGTCCGCCATACTCCTCGGGGATCGTGTACCCGAACAGTCCCATGTCGATCGCCTGCCGGCGCAGATCGGCGGGCACCTCGTCCCGCTCCTCGATCTCACCCTCGCGGGGCACGACCTCCCGGCGCACGAACCGCCGGACGGACGCGACGACGTCATCGAGACCCTCGGGAGACTTCGCCCGATCCTGTCCGGGGGTCACAGGCCCAGGTCCTTGGCGATGATGGTCTTCATGACCTCGCTCGTGCCGCCGTAGATGCGCTGGACCCGGGTGTCGGCGTAGAGCCGGGCGATGGGGTAGTCGAGCATGTAGCCGTAGCCACCGTGCAGCTGGAGACATCGGTCGACGACCCGGCCGGCGACCTCCGTGCAGAAGAGCTTCATCCGGGCGGCGTCCGCCGCGGTGAGGGCGCCGGCGTCGTCGAGGTCGAGGCCGGTGTCGACCATGAGCTGGGCGGCGTGCACCTCGGTGTCGCACGCAGCGAGCTCGAACTTGGTGTTCTGGAAGGAGGCCACCGGCCGGCCGAAGACCTCGCGCTCCCGCGCGTAGGCCATCGCGTGGTCGACGGCGCTGCGGGCCATCGACGTGGCGCCGACGGCTATGGCGAGTCGCTCACGGGGGAGGTTCTGGCCGAGGTGGGCGAACCCCTGGTCCGGCTCCCCGAGCAGGTTCTCCACGGGGACCCGCACATCCTCGAAGACCAGCTCGCTCGTGTCCTGGGCGCGGAGCCCGATCTTGTGCAGCGACCGCCCGTAGGAGAAGCCGTCGGCGTCGGTCGGGACGACGAGGAGGCTGAGCCCGAACCGCCGGTCGTGCTCGGTCGGCGGTGACGTCCTGGCGACGACGATGCACAGCTCGGAGTTGCGGGCTCCCGTGATGAACGTCTTGGCGCCGTTGAGGACGTAGTGGCTGCCGTCCTCGGAGAGCCGGGCGCTCGTACGGATCCCCGCGAGGTCCGATCCGGTCCCCGGCTCAGTCATCGCGATGCAGAGCATCGACTCCCCCGAAGCGACCCGTGGCAGCCAGCGTCGCCGCTGCTCGTCGGTGGCGAGTCGCAGGAGGTAGGGAAGGACGACGCCGATGCTCGCCGTGTAGTGGCCGAGGCCGACGGCGGCCCGATTCGCCTCCTCGGTGAGGATCGCCTGGTACTTGAAGCTCGTCGGACCGACGCCGCCGAGCTCCTCGGGGATGTCGAACCCGGTCGCGCCGAGCGCGGCCAGCTTGGTGAACAGCTCTCGCGGGGCCTTGCCGTCCGCCTCCCACTGCGCGAAGTGCGGCACGACCTCCCGGTCGATGAACCTGCGGGCGAGCTGGCGGAACGCCTCCTGGTCCTCGTCGTAGACGGACCGTCTCATGACTCCTGCCCTCCGTCGGCATCGGCGTCGGCGACCTCCACGACCGCCGCTCCGACGACGGTCCGGGTGCCGTCGTCGATGGTCATCTCGAGGTCGAGGTGGACGAGGCCGTCGCGCACGTCTCGCACCGTGCCGCGGCACGTAGGCGTCGCCCGGACCGGCGTGATCGCGACGAACCGGGCGTCGAGGGACCGGATCCGCTCCTGGGGTACGTGGTCGGTGAGCAGCCGGCCGAGGTATGCCATCGACAGCATGCCGTGCGCGAAGACGTCGTCGATGCCGACGGCGCGACACTCGTCGAGGTCGATGTGCACGGGGTTGTGGTCGCCGGACGCGCCCGCGTAGAGGGCCAGCGTCGCGCGGCTGATCGGTGGCAGGACCAGGGCGATGGTGTCCCCGGGCTGCATCGTCATCGCTGGCCTCCGTCGACGACGAGACACTGTCCGTTGACGAAGTCGGCCTCGGGCAGGCAGAGCAGGTAGACGGCCCCGGCGGCCTCGGCGGGCGTGCCGCCGCGGCCGAAGGGGATGGATCTCTCGATCGCCGCCAACCGGTCGGCCTGGACGCCGACGCGGATGTCCCGGCCCTCGATCCGAACGGTTCGCTCCTCCTGGATCGTCTGGGTCATCCGGGTGCGGATGAAGCCGTAGGCGACCGCGTTGACGTTGACGCGGTAGCGTCCCCACTCCTTGGCCATCGTCTTGGTCAGGCCGACGACGCCGGCCTTCGCGGCCGCGTAGTTCGCCTGTCCCGGGTTGCCGTGGACGCCGGAGACCGAGGAGACGTTGACGACCTTGCGGTGGTAGTCGGTCGGGTGCTCCTTGACGAACGGCAGGGCCTCGCGGAGGATCCGGAACGGCGCGGTGAGGTGCACCTGCAGGATCGCGTCCCACTGCTCGTCGGTCATCTTCTGGATGACCGAGTCCCACGTGTACCCGGCGTTGTTGACGACGATGTCCAGACCCCCGAAGGAGTCGACCGCCGCCCCGACGAACCGGCTGGCGAACCCCACCTCGGTCACGCTGCCGACACACGCCACCGCGCGACCACCGGCCGCCGTGACGGCGGCGACGGTCTCGGCCGCGGGCTCGGCGTCGAGGTCGTTGACGACGACGCTCGCCCCCTCCGCGGCGAGCTTGAGCGCCACCTCGCGTCCGATGCCGCGTCCGGATCCGGAGACGATCGCGACCTTGTTGTCCAGGGCTGTCATGGAGATGTTCCTTCGTTCGTATGCTGCTGGGTCGCTTGCGGATCAGTCGTCCACCGCGCTCGACGCGAGATCGGCGAGGAGCTCCGCGGTATGTGCGCCGACGACCGGAGCCGGGCGGGGCGATGGTGCGGGCGTGGCGGAGAACCGAGGTGCCGGGGCCGGCTCCACGCCGCCGTCGGTCGTGCGGCGCAGGGTGCCGCGGGCCTTGTTGTGCGGGTGGTCCGCCGCCTCGACGAGTCCGAGGACCGGCGACACGCACGCACCCCGCCCCGTGAAGAGGTCGGCCCACTCGTCCCGCGTTCGGGTGGCGAACAGCACCGCGAGACGTCGGCCCATCTCCGGCCAGGCCGCCCGGTCGTGCTGGTCGGCGAAGGTCGGGTCGTCCTGCAGGCCGAGGGTCACGACGAGCGACCGGTAGAACTGCGGCTCGACGCTGCCGACCGCGACGAAGCGACCGTCGCAGCAGCGATAGGCGCGGTAGAAGGGGGCCCCTCCGTCGAAGAGGTTGGCTCCGCGTGGCCCCGCCCAGCGGCCCGTCGCATGGAGTCCGTGGACGAGCGAGAGCTGGACGGCCGTGCCGTCGGTCATCGCCGCGTCGACGACCTGGCCCCTGCCGGTCGCGGCCACGGACACGAGAGCCGCCGTGATGCCGAAGGCGAGCAGGAGCCCGCCGCCGCCCATGTCGCCGACGAGGTTGAGGGGCACCGTGGGCACGGCGTCGCCGGGTCCGAAGGCCCCGAGGGCCCCGGCGACGGCGATGTAGTTGATGTCGTGACCGGGCTCGTCGGCGAGCGGTCCGTCCTGGCCCCAGCCGGTCATCCTCCCGTACACGAGCCGGGGGTTGCGCTCGAGGCAGACCTCCGGGCCGAGGCCGAGCCGCTCGGCGACGCCGGGTCGGAACCCCTCGAGGAGGATGTCCGCGGTGTCGACGAGGCGCAGCGCCGTCCGGAGGTCGTCGGGGTCCTTCAGGTCGAGGGCCATCGAGCGCCGGTTGCGATGGAGCACCGGGTGCGCGGAGGCACGACCGGCGTCGCCGGGGCGTTCGATCCTGATGACGTCGGCGCCGTGGTCGGCGAGGAGCATGCCGCAGAACGGCCCCGGCCCGATGCCACCGAGCTCGACGACCCGGACACCGGAGAGGACGCCGCCCGTCGTCGTGCTGGATCGGACATCGGTCATGAGGGCTGCCCAGCGGTCTGCCGCACGACGCTCGTCGCCCGGAGCGTGGCGACGGGCGACCCGTCCCGGGTGACGTCCGTCGTCCGGACGAGGAACTGCAGTGCGCCGCCCTTCTTGGCGTAGACGTCGCTCACCCTGGTCTCGAACCGCAGCGTATCCCCGGCATACGCCGGCCGGTGGTAGGCGAAGTGTTGCTCGCCATGGAGGATGGTCCGCCGGTCGATGCCGAGCTCCCCATAGAGCCGGAACGGGTCGGGTACCTCCATGTTGAGGCAGAAGAGGAAGGTCGGCGGGACGGGCAGGTCGCGATGCCCCGCGGCACGCGCCGCCGCCAGGTCGGTGTAGACCGGGTCGGTCTCGCCGACCGCGCGGGCGAAGAGGCGCAGCCGGCCGCGCTCGACGAGCACCTCGTGCGGGGGCACGGTCGTGCCGATGATGTCCGTGGTCAACGTCGTCATGGGAGTTCCTTCAGAGCAGCTCGAAGATCGTCGCGTTCGCCATACCACCGGCCTCGCACATCGACTGCAGCCCGAACCGGATCCCGTTGTCGCGCATGTGATGCACGAGCGTCGTCGCGAGCCGGGCGCCGGATGCGCCCAGCGGGTGGCCGATCGCCATCGCCCCGCCGAGGGGGTTGAGACGCGCCGGGTCCGCGCCGGTCTCCCGGAGCCAGGCGAGGGTGACGGGCGCGAAGGCCTCGTTGATCTCGAACGTGCCGATCTCGTCGATGGTCAGGGCCGCCCGACGGAGCACTCTCTCCGTCGCGGGGATCGGCCCGAGCGCCATGGTGACGGGGTCGGCGCCCGCGACGGCGACCGCGTGGATGCGGGCCATCGGGCGCCATCCGTGGCGGCGGGCGTTCTCGCTCGTCGTGACGAGGAGGGCCGCGGCCCCGTCGGAGATCTGGGAGGAGCTCGCGGCGGTCACGACCCCGTCCGGCCGGAAGGGGGTCGGGAGCTCGGCGAGGCGCGCCAGCGTCCCGCCGCGGCGGACGCCCTCGTCGGTGTCGAGGACGCGGGACGTGCCGTCGACCTCGACCGGGACAGGGA
Organism: Nostocoides sp.; assembly: GCA_039812405.1. Lineage (GTDB taxonomy): Bacteria > Actinomycetota > Actinomycetes > Actinomycetales > Dermatophilaceae > Nostocoides. The sequence continues at coordinate 13,189 of JBDIAL010000026.1, read as the reverse complement.
CGATCTGACCGACGAAGTGCCCGTCGTCCACGGCCGCCGAGGCCCGGGCGTGGGAGGCGAGGGCGTGCTCGTCGAGGTCGGTCCGCGTGAAGCCGTAGCGCTCGGCGATGAGCTCGGCACCCAGCCCCTGGCTGAACTCGTCCTGGCCGTACCGCCCGGCGACACGAGGCCCGAAGGGCCGGCCACAGCCGGGGACCCGGTGACCGGCGCCCATGGGGACCCGGCTCATGCTCTCGACTCCCCCGGCGACGGCGATGTCGTAGTGGCCGGCGGCGACGCCGGCGGCGGCGAAGTGCAGGGCCTGCTGCGACGAGCCGCACGCCCGGTTGACCGTCACGCCCGGGACCGACTCGGGCCACCCGGCGGCCAGCACCGCATACCGGCCCACCCCACCGGCCTGCTCGCCCACCGTCGTCACGCAGCCCCAGACGACGTCGTCCACGTCGGCGGGCACCAGGCCCGTCCGCTCCGCGAGGGCGAGCAGGACGTGGGCGGACAGGTCGACGGGGTGGACCCCAGACAGGGCACCGCCCCGGGTGCCGACCGGGGTGCGCACGGCGTCGACGACGACGGCGTCCGGCATGGGTCACTCCTTGGCAGATCAGGTGCTGGGCGCCCATCATCACCCGAAGCACGATAGATAGTCAAGATTCACTTCTGTGCTCTAGATCTCTTGCCTATCGCGTTCCTTGGGATTAACTTGATCGAGGTGGGACGGATCGTCCCACTCCCCTGCACCACGACCGAGGTGACGATGTCGACCACTCCCGTCAACGAGCCGATCGTCCTTCCCTGTGCGGGAGCGGACGCGATACTCCTCGGTGCCGCACGGAGGTACGCCGACCGGGTCGCCCTGCGTGACGGCGAGACGACGCTCACCTACGCCGAGCTCCTCGACCTCGCGCGCCGGGTCGCGGGCGGCTTGCGGGAGCGAGGGGTCGTCCCCGGCGAGGTCGTCGCACTCCACATGCCGAACACCCTGTGGTTCATCGTCGCCTACTACGGCGCGCTGCTCGCCGGGGCCGGCGTCGCCCCGGTCAACCCGACGCAACCCACCGACGCTCTTGAGCGCCAGCTGCGCGAGGTGTCGGCAGCCGTCGTCTTCACCCATCCGGTGTGTGCGGGCCGCCTGGAGGGCGCGCCCGCCGCAGCGCGGATCGTCATCAGCGTCCCGGAGAGTGATGCGGCGCCCGCCCCGGTCCTGGGCTCGGCACCGGCATACCCACCCCTCACCGAGCTGCTCGAGTCCCGACCGCTGCGCGACGTGCGGGCCGACCCCGAGTCGGTCGCGCACTACCAGCTGACCGGCGGCACGACCGGCCGGTCGAAGGCCGTCCGCGTTCTCCACCGGAACCTCGTCGCGAACGTCGCGCAGATGGCCGCGGCCCGAGGCGGCCACCGCGTCGCCCTCGACGACGGAGGGCTCGCCATCGAGCCGATCGCCGGCGTCTTCACCGGCCAGCATCTCCAGCCGAAGGGCCAGTTCCTCGCCGTCGCACCGTTCTTCCACGGCCTCGGCCTGGTCAACCACAACATCAACGTGCTGTTCGGCGCGACGGTCACGGTCTTCGGCCGGTTCGACCCCGACCTCGACCTCGCCGAGGCCGAGCGGCGCCGGGTCACCTTCGTCAACGGCTCACCTGCCATGTTCTACGCCCTGCTCCGCAGTCCGGAACTGGGCCGGCGCGACCTGACCTCGGTCCGGCTCATCACGAGCGGCTCCGCACCCCTCGACACGACCTCGCTCGACGCCCTCGCCCGCGCCTTCCCCTGCGCCAGTGTCCAGGAGGGCTATGGCCTGAGCGAGGCCACTCTCGGCGTCTGCGTGGGTCATCCCGGCCCCATGCCGCCCGGTACCGTTGGGCGAGCGCTCCCGAACACGGACCTGGAGGTTCGCGGACCCGAGGGCGCGCCCCTTCCCACCGGGACCGTCGGCGAGCTGTGGGTCCGAGGACCGCAGGTCACCGACGGCTACCAGGACCACCCCGAGCTCACCGCCCTGCAGTTCCGGGACGGGTGGCTCGACACCGGCGATCTCGCGCGCATCGACGACGACGGGTACGTCTTCCTCGTCGGCCGGTCCAAGGACATCGTGATCTACAAGGGGTACAACGTGTACCCGCAGCCGCTGGAGGACCTCCTCTGCCGGCACCCCGACGTGGCGCAGGCTGCGGTCGTGGGCCGGCCGGATCCGGACGCCGGCGAGGTCCCCGTCGCCTTCGTCGTCCTCACCTCCGAGGCCGTCGGCGGCGACGACCTCGTCGACGAGCTGTCGGCCCACATCGCCCACTCCGTGGCGCCCTACCAGCGCGTCCGGGAGCTGCACGTCGTCCCCTCCCTGCCGGTCACCCCGACGGGCAAGATCCTCAAGTCCGAGCTCCGGGCACGCCTGGTTCCTCACGCCCCCACGGACTGACCGACTCCCTGCCGGGCCGACGGCGGTCGCCGGTCTGCCCCCGGGCGCGTCGGTGCGCCCCGTCAGGCGATGTCGACGACCGTCCGCAGGGCCTCTCCGGAGTGCATCTGCTCGATCGCGACGTTGATGTCGTCGAGCCGCACGTGATGCGTCACCATCGCCTCGAGGTCGAGAGCGCCCGCCCGCCACAGGTCGACCACCTTCGCGAAGGTCGTGCGGACGTCGTCGCCGCCGTAGAACGACGGGAGCACCTTCCTCTCGGTGAGCACCAGCTCGGCCATCGTCAGGTCGTTGGCGTCGCTGCGCGAGCCGGCGCCGACGAGGCAGACGGTGCCCCCGAGCCGGGTCGCGTCGTATGCCGCGCGGAGGGTCCGCGCCGTCCCGACCGCCTCGAAGGCGTCGTCGAACCCGACCCCGCCGGTGATCCGCGCCGTGGCCTCTCGGAGGCCGTCGGGCGGCACGGCCTCGGTCGCGCCGAACGACAGCGCCCAGTCGCGACGCCGCCCGACGGGGTCGACGGCGAGGATGTGGGCGGCGCCGCTCACCCGGGCTCCTTGGACGATGCTGATGCCGACACCTCCGAGGCCGATGACGACGACCGTCGCCCCCGGAGCGACCCGCGCGGTGTTGAGGGCCGCGCCGACCCCTGTCGTCACCCCGCAGCCGACGAGCGCCGCGACGTCGTACGGCACGTCGTCGGGGATGGGGATGGCGGCGTACGCCGGGACGACGACCTCCTCGGCGAAGGTTCCCTTGCCGAGCATCCCGGGGACGGGCTCGCCGTCGACGGTGAAGTTGACCGTCGCCAGGTCGCCGTACCCGGCCCGGCACAGGTGGCCGTCGCCGCGGCGGCACGCCGGGCAGTCGTCGCACGGTGGCATCCAGCAGACGATGACGCGGTCCCCTGGCGTCACGCCGGGCACGCCGGGCCCCACCTCGACGACCTCGCCCGCCCCCTCGTGCCCGGGGATGAAGGGGGCCGGGTGGGCAAGGACCCCGCTCATCGCCGAGAGGTCGGAATGGCAGAGCCCGGCGCGGTGCATCCGCACCCGGACCCGGCCGGGCCCGAACGACGTCGCCCGGACCGCGTCGCTGACCTCGAGGGTCGGGTCACCGGTCGTGCGCAGAACGGCTGCCTTCATGACGGTCTCCTTGTCGTCGTCGCGTCAGGCCGACGCGGGCAGGTGGATGGTCTTCGGGTCGAGGTATGCCAGGAGCCCCTCGGCTCCGAACTCGCGGCCGAAGCCCGACCCCTTCACTCCGCCGAAGGGGCCGGCGACGTCGAATCGGTGGCAGTTCACGGCATACGTGCCGGCCCGGATCCTTCGCGCGAAGGCGAGTCCGTGGTCGACGTCCCCTGCGAAGACCGTTCCGGCCAGGCCGTACTCGGAGTCGTCGGCGATGCGCGCGGCCTCCTCCTCGTCCGGGTAGCGGATGAGACAGACCACGGGGCCGAAGACCTCCTCGCGAGCGATCCGCATGGAGTTGTCGACGTCGCCGAAGACTGTCGGCTCGACGTACCAGCCCGTCGACCGGCCACTCGGCACGCCACCACCGGTCAGCAGGCGCGCCCCCTCGTCGAGAGCGATCCGGATGTACTGCAGGACGCGCTGTTGATGACGGCGGGTCACCATCGGGCCGATCTGCGTCGCCTCGTCCGCAGGGTCTCCGACGACGAGGCCCGCGGCGGCTCGCACGAAGCGATCGGCGACCTCCTCGTACCGGGAGGCCGGCACGAGGATCCGGGTCCGGGCGACGCAGGCCTGGCCACTGTTGGAGAAGGCACCCGCGACCAGGTCCGGGAGAGCGGCGTCGAGGTCGGCGTCCTCGAGGACGACGGCAGCCGACTTGCCCCCGAGCTCGAGCGAGACCCGCGTCAGGTTCGGCGCGGCGGCCGCCATCACCCGGCGGCCCGCCTCGGTGGAGCCGGTGAAGGCGACCTTGTCGATTCCCGGGTGGCCGACGAGGTGGGCCGACACGTCGCGGTCGGCCGGGACGAGGTTGAGGACGCCGGCCGGCAGCCCGGCCTCGTGACAGATCTCCGCGAGGAGGTAGGCGTCGAGCGGGGTCTCCGGCGCCGGCTTGAGGACGACGGCGCAGCCTGCGAGGAGGGCGGGGGCCACCTTCCCCGCCGTGACCAGCTGCGGGACGTTCCACGGCACGACGGCGGCGACGACTCCGACCGGCTCGTGACGGACGAGCAGCGGGCCCGTCAGTCCCGGCCGCTCCTCCTCCCACGGAAGGCGCCGAGCCTGCGCGACGGACGCCCGGAACGCCGCGATGGCGCTCAGCGCCTGGCCGACGACGGCGAAGCCGATGGGCGAACCGTTCTGGCGCGAGATCGTCTCGGCGAGCTCCCGGCGACGCCCCGCCATGCCGCCGACGATCCGCTCGACGACCTCGATCCGTTCCGCGGGCGCCATCCGTGGCCACGGCCCGGAGTCGAAGGCTCTCCGAGCGGCGTCGACGGCAGCGTCGACATCCGCCTCGGACGCCCGCGGGACGCGCCCCACGACACGTTCGGTATGCGGTGACACGACCTCGATGACCTCGTCGCCGGACGGCTCGATCCATGCTCCGCCGACGTAGAGGCAGCGGTGCTCGGTGACATCGGTGGGGGTCGTCATGGGGTGTCCCTGTCGTCGGTCGGCGAGGTTGGTGGTGAGGTCGTCGTCGAGGCGCGGATCACGCTCTCCTGAGCCACGGTGGCGACGAGACGGCCGTCGCCGGACCAGACCTCCGCGAGCGTCAGGCCGCGCCCCCCGAAGCGGCTCGGGCTGCGCTGGACGAGCAGGAGCCACGCATCCGCGCGGAACGGCCGATGGAACCAGATCGTGTGGTCCAGAGAGGCGGCGAAGACCCGCGAGGGACCGACCCGCAGGGGACGTGGGTCGGCCTCTCCCTTGACGGCGGTGAAGGCGAGGAGCAGGTCCGCCGCGTAGGTGAGCGCGCAGCGGTGGACGAGGGTGTCGTCGGGGAGCGCCTGGACGAAACGGAGCCAGACGTCCTGCGCGGTGACGCCGGGTCGCTGCTCGCCCGACGCGGCGGGGAGGAAGCGCAGCTGGAGGTGGCGGGCGAAGACGGCGCGCTCGACGTCGTCGGGGTCGCGTGCGAGCCAGGCCGGATAGGGATCGGGGAGTCGCTCGGGTGGGACGACGTCCGGACCGACGGGCTCTCGCCCACGCTCGTCCGGCCCACCACGCCCGAAGGTGGCCGTCATGGTGAGGACGGGCCCGGCCTCCTGCCGGGCCGTCACCCTGCGGGTGACGAACGACCGGCCGTCGACGAGTGGCTCGACCTCGAGGGACACGGCGTCGTGCGACCGAGCGGGTCGCAGGAAGGTGGCGTGGAGCGAGCTCGCGGGGCGGTCGTCGTCGACGCTCCGGCCGGCCGCCGCGAGCGCCTGCGCTGCCAGGTGGCCACCGAAGGCGCGACCCGGCGTACCTTCGTGGCACCGGCCGAGATAGCTGCCCGGTGACAGCTCCCGGACCTCGAAGAGGTCCGGCGTCGACGCCGGGCCCGTTCCGGACCCCGCACCGACGGCCCGTGCCCTCACAGCAGCTCGAGGATCGTCGCGTTCGCCATGCCGCCGCCCTCGCACATCGACTGCAGCCCGTAGCGGATGCCCTCGTCGCGCATGTGGTGGACGAGGGTCGTCATGATCCGAGCCCCGGAGGCACCGATGGGGTGGCCGATGGCGATCGCTCCTCCGTTGGGGTTCGTCAGGGCCGGGTCGGCGCCGGTCTCGCGCAGCCAGGCGAGGGTCACCGAGGCGAACGCCTCGTTGATCTCGAAGGCTCCGATGTCCTCCAGGCGCAGGCCGGCTCGTCGCAGGGCCTTCGCCGTGGCAGGGATCGGACCTTTCAGCATGGTGACCGGATCGGTCCCGGTGACCACGGCGGTGTGGACCCGGGCCACGGGCGTCCATCCACGGGCGCGCGCCACCTCGCTCGTCGTGAGGAGCAGTGCCGCCGACCCGTCGGAGATCTGGCTGGCGTTGCCTGCCGTGATCGACCCGCCCTCGTCGAAGGCCGCGCGGAGCCCGGCGAGGACCGCGGCATCGGTGTCGGGTCGCACCCCCTCGTCGTGCTCGAGCAACGACGCCGTGCCGGGCCTGCCGTCCGGCACGGCCACGATCTGGCCCGCGAACCTGCCGTCCCTCGCAGCGCGCGCAGCCCGGGTGTGCGACTCGACGGAGAGGGCGTCCATCTCCTCGCGGGTGATGGCGTACTCGTCGGCGATCAGCTGGGCGCCCACCCCCTGGTGGAAGCGGATGCCGTAGCGCTCCAGCACACGCGGGCCGAAGGGCTCGCCGAACCGTCCGTCACCCCTCGTCGACCCGAGGGGGACGACGCTCATCAGCTCCACGCCGCCGGCGACGGCGACGTCGTACTGTCCTGCGACGACGCCCGCGGCAGCCTGGTGCACGGCCTGCTGGGACGACCCGCACTGGCGATCGACCGTCACGCCCGGCACGGACTCGGGCCATCCGGCGGCCAGGACCGCGGCGCGCGCGATGCACCCGGCCTGCATCCCGAGCCCCCCGGCGCAGCCCCAGACGACGTCGTCGACCTCGGCGGGGTCGAGGCCGACGCGCGCGGTCAGCTCGGTGAGGACGACCGCGGAGAGGGTGGCCGCGTGAACTCCGGACAGCGCCCCTCCACGCTTGCCCACGGGGGTCCGGACGGCGTCCACGACGACGGCATCTCGCATACTCCTAAGTTAATATTCACTATCCTTATCGTCAAGCGTGATCAACCACGAGATTCCCTGTGAGCATTGTCACTCATGGGTATCTGCGCATCGCTACGACAGGACTTCTCAAAAAGTGATGCATCGATAACTCGGCCCGTGCCACGACTCAAGGCCGCCGTCAGTCGGTGGGACCGCCGAGGAGAACGGCCTGGCAGATGCAGGGCAGGTCGCTGTCGAAACCCACGACGCGCGACGTCGCGGGTGTCCGGACGAGGTTGTCGACGACGGCGAGGGCGGCCAGGACGGTCACCTTGGCCGGCATCGGCTCGAGCCCGGGGCGCACCTGGGTGAGCAGGTCGACCCACAGGGCGATGAAGTCGCGCTGGTTCTGGCGGCTCGCGCGACGCTGGGTCTCGGGAAGCTGGTCCAGCTCGCTGATGAGGACACCGAGCAGGTGGCGGTTCTCGCTCGCGAAGCGGATGTATGCCGTGACGAGCCGGGTGAGCCCCTCCTCGGGGGCCTCCGCCGTCGCGAGGGCCTCGCTCGTCGCGGCCCGGCGCCGTTCACCGGCCCTGATGACCGCCGCCAGCAGGAGCTCGTCCTTGGTGCTGAAGTGCTTGTAGATGTTGGGTCCCGACATGCCTGCGGCCTCGCCGATCTCGTCGGTCGTCACCGACCGGAACCCGCGCTCGTCGAAGAGTCGGACGGCCTCGTTGAGAAGGTTCTCCCGGGTGGAGACCGGCAGGCCCTCCACGACCGTGGGACGTGTCGGACGGGCCGTCGCGGAGGTGTCCGGCAGGGTACAGAAGGCCACCGCTCGGCCCAGCCCGACGAGCAGCCTGATGAAGTGGCGCCTGGGGAGCGAGCCACGGTAGAACGACACGCTGCTGAACACCGATGTCGTCGCCCACGCGAGGATCCACGCCTGGTCCCGGCTCAGCTCCGGTCGCTCGACGAGGATGAGGTCGCGCAGTCCCGCGCCGACGTCGGCCAGCTCCCGCCACAGGGCCGTGCGCTCCTCGTCGGGAAGGTGGCGCGCCTCGCGCTGCCAGAGGATCGGAGCCTTGCGGCGATCGAGGCTCATGGCCGCCGCACTCTCGAGGAAGTCCGAGACGTCGCTCGCCTCGCTCACCAGCTCGGACGTTCCGTCGATACTGTCCCGGACGACGGCCAGCAGGAGGTCCTGCTTGTTGCGGAAGTGCCGGTAGAGCGCTGGGGCGGTGATGTTGACGGCGCGGGCCACCTCCGCGAGCGAGACGTTGTGGTAGCCGCGCTCCGCGAACAGGTCGCCCGCAGCCGCGACGATCCGCTGCTTGCGGTCGGCGGGACGACGACGGATCGGCTGCCGGGTCGCGGGTTCTGCGCTCATCGCCCTCCCACCTTCCTTCTCGTGCTCGTCTCGGGTCGTGCTCGCAACCAGATTAGCTGGCATTCACATGTGCTGCGGCGAGCTGCCCCCGCAGGAGGCGACGGCAGCTCGCCGTGCGGCCGTCAGGCGTACATCGCCTCGATCTGGGCGGCATACGCCTCCGCGATGGGGCGGCGCTTGAGCTTCATCGTCGGGGTGAGGACGGCGGAGCCTGGAAGCCATTCGTCCTCGAGCACCGTGTACTTCTTGATCTGCTCGACCCGACTGAGCCGGGTGTTCGCCTCCTCGACGGCCTGGGCGACGCGCGCGAGGACGCCTTCGTCGCGGGCCAGGGCCGCCACCGCCGCGTCGGGTAGGCCGTGCATCCTCGCGTACTCGGCCCCAGCCTCCGGGTCGAGAGTGACGAGCGCGGTGTTGTAGGGCCGCCGGTCGCCGATGGCGACGACGTTGGCGATGAGGCTGCTGCCGGCCTTGACGTGGTTCTCGATGTTCGAGGGCGACATGTTCTTGCCGGCGGCGTTGATGATGAGTTCCTTCTTGCGATCGACGATGCGGACATAGCCGTCCTCGTCGATCGTCGCGATGTCTCCGGTGTGCAGCCACCCGTCGACGTCGACGATGTCGGCCGTCTGCTCGGGATCCTTGCGGTACCCCCGCATGAGGTTCGGCCCCCGCACGAGGAGCTCGCCGTCGTCGGCGATGGTGGCCTCCATGCCCGGCAGCGGACGGCCCACCGTCCCGATCCGCATCTCAGCCGGCCCGGACAGCGTTCCGGCGGCGCCGGTCTCGGACATTCCCCAGGCTTCGCTGATCGGCAGCCCGATCGCGGCGAAGAACTCCAGGACCTCGGTGCCGATGGGGGCGGCCCCGGAGATGAGGACGTCGATGTCGTCGAACCCGATCGCCGCCCGGACGCGGGAGAAGATCGCCTCGTCCGCACGCGCGCACTTCGCGGCGAGGTCCTCGGGCACGGGCTGCCCGGCCTGCTCGAGGCGGACCTTGGCGACCGCGGCGCGCAACGCCGCCTGGACCCCTGCCCGGGTCGCCTCGTCCGGCTCCGCGGCGAACTGCGCGTCGAGTGCCGCCTTCATCTTCTCCCACATCCGGGGAACGGTCGCGGTGAAGGTGGGCCGCACCTGACGCAGCGACCCGAGGGCCACCTTCGGGTCGGTGAACGTGGTGACGGTGGATCCGGTCATCAGCGAGGCGTAGTGGGCGACGATGCGGTCGGCCATGTGGGCCATCGGCAGGTAGGACATGAGACGTCCGCGCCGCCACAACGCGGGAGCCGCCGACGCGGACATGAGCCAGACCGCGACGACGTTGGCATGCGTCAGCTCGACGGCCTTCGGCGGACCCGTCGTCCCGGAGGTGTAGATGAGCACCGCCACGCCGTCGGGCCGGACCGCGTCGCCCGCGGCCCACAGGTCGAAGTCCGGGTCGCCGGCCGCCTCCAGGGCCGAGAGGGGCCGCGCGCCGGTCGGCAGATCAGCCGTCTCCTGGTCGTCGACGACGAAGACGTGGCTGAGGGCCGGGAGGGATGCCTTGGCAGCGAGGACGGTCGGGAGGAACCGGCTCTCGGTGACGACCACTCGGCTCTCGGCGTGGCCGACGAGGTACTGGAGCTGCTCGGTCGAGGAGGTGTTGTAGACCGACACCGGGGTCGCCCCGACCATGAGCGCCGCGGTGTCGACGACGAAGGCCTCCGGCCGGTTGGTCAGCATGAGGGTGACGGTGTCGCCGAGTCCCACCCCGAGGAAGGAGAGCCCCGCGGCGACGGCACGGACACGGTCCCCGTAGGCACTCCAGGTGAGCTCCAGGCGTCCGTCGCCGGCCCGGAGAGCGACGTCGTCGGGGTGCTGCTCGACGTTGCGGCGGAAGGCCTCGCAGAGCGTCGAGACCGGAGTGCGGTCGAGCGGGAGGTAGGCGGTGAGGGGACTGGCGGTGGACACGGGGACTCCTTGTCGAGCGGATCGGTGGTCGGGTCGAGTGGATGGGTGGTCAGGTGGTGGGATCGAGAGCAGAGGATCGTCGGGGCGGGGCGCAGACGAGATCGGCCACCTCGACGGGCCGCTCGATCTGAGGGCAGTGGCCGCAGTCGTCGAGGACGACGAGCCGAGAGTCGGGCACGGCCGCGAGCAGCGACGGCGCACCCGCGACCGACAGCAGCTGGTCGCGGACCCCCCAGACGAGGAGGACGGGCCGGCGGATCCGGTCGACCCGCAGCGGCTCGGCGCTGCTGTCATCGCTGAGCGCGAGCAGGTCGGCCCGCATCCGCGCGACGTCCTTCATGCCGCGCAGGTGGGAGGCGTAGCGCCGCGCCAACGTGACGTCCGCGCGGCGGCGGCCGATCCGGTGGTGGTAGACGGCCGCCGCCGCCCCCCGCACCACGGAGGCGGGCACGGGCAACCGGTCGACGACCCGCAGCCACGGGTCGAGATGGCGCAGGCATCGCTCGAGGACGACGAAGCGGCGGTGGTATGCGAGTCCCGCCGGCGCGAGGCAGACGACCTCCCGGATCGGCAGGCTCGAGTCCTGGGCGACCTCGAGGGCCAGCAGCCCGCCGAGGGAGTTGCCGACGACGACGACGCCCTGCCCTCCGGCATACGTCCGGACGAACGCGGTCGCGAAGGCCGCGAGCGTCGCGATGGCCGGCCGGCCCATGGGTGGGGCGGCTCCCGATCCCGGGAGGTCCACGGCCACGGCGCGCCGGTTCCGGCGGTGCAGCTCGGCGAGCAGCGGTCGCCAGGAGTCGGCCGAGTCCGTGAAGCCGTGCAGCAGCAGGAGCGGCGGGCCGTCGCCCTCGATCTCGAGGGTCCGCGTCGGGATCCCGCCGACGTCGACGGATGACTCGACGACGTATGCGGTGTCGCGGCTACGCGGGTGGACGGCGGACCGGGTGGCGGAGGCGAGCGAGACGACGGTGGCGCCCATGGTCACCCGGGCGCTCCGACGAGGTCCGCCTCGATGGTGCGAGCCCCTGCGGGCTCGGACATCCCGGCGAAGAAGTCGACCATGAGGGGAATGGATCGCCGGTGGGCGCTGCGGCCGACGAACAGTCCGACGTGACCGCCGGGCAGGCGCACCTCGGCGCTGTCCACCGACCCGACGAGGTGGGGCAGCATGGCGGACGAGGCCGCCGGGGCGATGGTGTCGTCCTCCGCCACGATGCTCCGGAAGGGCACGGCGATGTCCGCGAGGTCGACGGTCCGCCCGCCGAACCGGCATACCCCGGTGGTGGCCAGCGAGTCGGACCGCACGAGCTCGGTGACGACCTCAGCGGCCGTCGCTCCGGCCAGTGGCACCTGGTCGGACATCCACCCCGTCATCTGCTGGTACGCCGTGAGGTAGTCCTCGCTCCACATCCCGTCGAGGAGGTCGGCGTACTGCGTGACCCGACCCATCGGGAGCACCGCACGGAAGGCGTACTCGACGACCCTCGGGGGCACGTTGCCCGTGGAGTCGAGGAGGTCCTCGACCTCCACAGTCCCCGAGCCGACGACATTCGTCAGCGCACCGAGGGCGTTCAGGTCGACGGGTGTCGCGATGGTCGTCAGGGACCGGACCGGCCACTCGGGGCATGCGGCCGCTCCGAGCAGGGCGAGGAGTCCGCCCATGCAGTAGCCGACGAGGTTGACCTCGTCGGCGGCGCTCGTCTCGACGGCCGCGGCGATCGCATCCCCCAGGTACTCCACGGCGTACGTGTCGAGCGTGTTGCCGGCGTCGCGATCGTCGGCGACACCGAAGTCGAGGAGGTAGACGTCGAACCCTTCGTCGCGGAGCCGCTCGACGAAGCTGTTGCCGGGGGCCAGGTCGAGGATGTAGGCGCGCCCGACGAGGCTGAAGACGACGAGCAGTGGGGTGCGGTAGCGCGGCGTGGCGCTCGCGTAGCGCAGCAGCCGCGCCCGGCCGCGGCTCCACACCACGTCGGCCGGGGTCGGCGCGACCTCGGGTCGGGCAGACCCGGTCGCGAGCCGGATTCCGTTGCGGGCTCGGAGCGCGGCGAGGCGGGCCTCGCGGGTGCCCGCAGCCAGCAGGTCACCGGGCGTCGATGGCGGACGGAGCCCCATGGTGCGCACCCCCCTCGATGCGGCCGAGCTGGCGGTGGATCTGGTGGGTCTGCCGGTCGACGTCCGCGACGAGCCGACGCAGCCGGGCGACGTCACGTGCCGACGGGAGGTTGAGACGGTGCAGAAGCCTCTCGGTCTCCCGCCCCACGACGTCCTCGCCGACCGCTCTGGCCCTCAACGCCAGCCCGACGACCTGGGCGAACGCCGCGCTCGCGGTCACGCGCGCCAAGGGTGGGCCAGCCGTCCTCTCGACGATGTCGACGCCTCGGCGCCACGATGGCGGCTGGGGTGTCGCACGTGCACTCTCCGGGATGTTCCTCTCCATGACAACCATGGTAGCGTTCATTCACTTAAATGCAAATCGGCCATACGGATGGTCGCTCCACCAGGCCTCCGCTTCGGGGCGTGTACTCGAGACGAGGGATTCTGCCCGGAGGCACGGAGGGTGGAACTCACCGTTCACTTCCTGCGTCCGGATCGTGCCGGCTGGCACGGAGCCGACGGGACGACCCCCTCTCGGGCACCAGCGCCGCCGTCCCCGAGTCGCCGCGGGACGAGCCCCCTTCACAAACGCCTCCGAGTGCTCTATCCTCCTGCCTAATCGTTCGCGTGAACGATTAGGCAGGAGGATCGGATGAG
>JBDIAL010000025.1:0-27565 GCA_039812405.1 Nostocoides sp. | reverse complement strand
CCCGTCTGCATCACACTGTCCAATTGGACAGTGTGATGCAGGGCAGGCTCGGTCCGACAGGCGGCGGGTCAGCGGGAGGCAGGGCGGGCAGGGCGGCGGTGGGAGGGGGCCAAGCGGGCGAGCATGTAGGTGCGGGCATTGCCCATCTTCAGGCGCCACAGCTCGGCGGCGAGGTCGGCGTCCTGGGCGACCAGGGCGGCATAGATCGCCTCGTCGTCGTGAGCGATGGCGTCGACGGGGTAGGCGTAGTCGAGGCCCATGACGGCGACGAAGACGCGCAGGTGGTCGGCGAGGATGTGCATGACGGGGGCGATCCGGGCCAGCCCCGAGGCGTCGGCGAGGCGGTCCTGGAAGGCGGTGTCGGCCTGGCCGGTGAGGTAGACGTCGCCGGCGGCCGCGTGCCGGCGGACGTCGTCGAGCGCGGCCTCGACAGCCGCCTGCTGCCCCGGTGACCAGCGGACGGCCGCCCGCACGACCATCGAGCCGAGCGCCTGGCGCGCCGCGTAGGTCTCCATGACGTCCTCGACCTCCGGCACGGGGATGACGGCCGAGTGGCCGGCGCTGATGGTCAGCAGGCCGTCTCGCTCGAGAAGGCGCATGGCCGCGCGGATCTGGGCGCGGGAGGTATGCAGTCGGGTCGCGAGATACCGCTCGCTCACCCGGTCGCCACCGGCGAGGCGGCCGTCGGTCACGGCATCGCGGATCGTCGCGACGATCTGGTCGGCGACGGCCCGCTCGACGCCGGGGCCGCGGGTGGCATACCGGGCCGCGGCGGCCGGGCCCTCCTGCGGAGGGCCGACGGGGGCGGCGACCCAGGAGAAGTCGCCGGTCGGCGCGAGGAACCACTCGCGCAGGGCGGTCTCCACCGCGTGGGCGCGCTCGGGGTGGAGCTGCCGCCGCGCGCCGCCGAGGAGGCCGAGCAGGGACAGCCACTCGGGCCTCCCGTCGCAGACGACCGGCGTCCCCAGCCAGGAGGGGACGGGCGCGAGGGCGGAGGCGACGGCGACGTGACGGGCGCCGGAGCGGGACAGCGTCGCGATCGCGGACCAGAACGACTCCTGGGAGGTCGGCGCCGACTCGGGGATCCGGTCCCGCGCCAGCTCGGCCGCGAGGACGGTCCGGGCCGAGCGCAGGGCGGCCGGCGAGGCGAAGGAGCCGGCCGCCGGACCCCCGGGCCGCGCGTCGCCGTCGGCGGGTCCGAGCTGGAGCACGAGCAGGCTGTAGCGGGGACGCAGGAGCATCCCGACGAGGCCGACGGGGTCCGGGCCGGCGAGCGACTCCAGCGTCCTGGTCACCCGGCTCTCGCGGTGCATCGGGGCCCAGGCACGGGCCACCCGGGACTGGCTGACCCCGAGGGCCCGGGCGACCGAGCGACTCGACCATTTGGTCGTCGGCATCTGCAGCGGGGCGAGGAGGACGGCCCGCTCGAGCTCCTCCCTCACCTCGGCCGATCCTCGGCCTGCGCCGCCGTATGCCGATCCCATGTGACTCATTGACTCATAGGCGGTCCGATTGTGCACGGGAGTCTTCCCCGTCGGTCGGTGCGCAGGCAGTCTGGGCCCCACCCTCCGGTGGGCCCGCGGTCCACCGCCGACTCCCTACCCCTCGTCGTCGGAGAGGCCATGTCGACCACTGACCCGCTGTTCACGCCGTTCACCCTGAAGAGCCTGACCCTCCGCAACCGGATCGTCAGCACGTCCCACGAGCCGGCATACAGCGAGGACGGTCTGCCCAAGGACCGCTACCGCGAGTACCACGTCGAGAAGGCCAAGGGCGGTGTCGCGCTGACGATGATCGGCGGCAGCGCGCTCGTCAGCCCCGACAGCGCCCCCTCGTTCGGGAACCTCCAGCTGTGGCGGGACGAGTCCGTGCCCTGGCTGCGCCGGCTGTCGGACGCGGTCCACGAGCACGGCACCGGGGTCATGACGCAGCTGACGCACATGGGCCACCGGGCGAGCAACTACAGCGACAACTGGGTGCCGGCGGTCTCGGTGAGCCGGGTCCGGGAGTCGACGCACCGGGCCTTCACCCGGCCGGCGGACAAGTGGGACCTGCAGCGGATCGCCCGCGACTTCGCCGACACGGCGGCCCGGTGCAAGGAGGGCGGTCTCGACGGCGTCGAGATCAACGCCTACGGCCACCTGTTCGACTCCTTCTGGACGCCGTTGCGCAACCACCGCGAGGACGAGTACGGCGGCTCCTTCGAGAACCGGATGCGCTGGCCGCTCGAGGTCGTCGCCGCGATCCGCGAGGCGGTGGGGGAGGACTACATCGTCGGGGTCCGGATGACCTTCGACGAGGGGCGTCCGGGCGGGGTCACGCCGGCGGAGGGCATCCGGATCGCCCGCGCCCTCACCGACGCGGGGATCGACTTCATCAGCGTCATCAAGGGGTTCATCGACACCGACACCGAGCTGGCCCGGATGATCCCGCCGATGGGGACGCCGTCGGCGCCGCACCTGGAGTTCGCCGGCTGGGTGAAGCGCAACGTCGACGTGCCCGTCATGCACGCCGCCCGCATCGCCGACGTCGCGACGGCGCGGTATGCCATCGCCGAGGGCCTGCTCGACATGGTCGGCATGACGCGGGCGCTCATCGCCGACCCCCACCTCGTGGAGAAGGTCGCCGCCGGGCAGACCGACCGGATCCGACCCTGCGTCGGGGCGAACATGTGCATCGACGGCATCTACACCTCGGGCGCGTCCTACTGTGTGCACAACCCCTCGACCGGCCGGGAGCTCCAGCTGCCCCACAAGGTCGCCACCGCCCCCGTCGCCAAGCGGTGCGCCGTCGTCGGCGGCGGGCCCGCGGGCCTGGAGGCGGCCCGCACCCTCGCCGAGCGCGGTCACGACGTGACGCTCTTCGAGGCGAGCGACCGGCTCGGCGGCCAGGTCAACCTCGCCGCGAAGTCCGCGCGCCGCCGCGACCTCATCGGGATCGTCGACTGGCGCGTCCAGGAGATCACCCGCCTCGGGGTCCGGGTGGAGCTGAACCACTACGCCGAGGCCGACGAGCTGCGCGACGGCTACGACGTCGTCATCGTCGCGACGGGCGGCATGCCGGACACCGACGTCGCACCGGGGAGCGGCCTGGCCACCGACACCTGGGACGTCATGTCCGGCGCGGTCCGGCCGACGGGCGAGGTCATCGTCTACGACGACAACGGCGCCAACCCCGCCGTCGACGCCGCCGAGATGCTCACCGGCTCGGCCCGCTCGGTCCGCTTCGTCACCCCCGAGCGCACCCTGCTGCCCGAGGTCGGCACCACCGCCCTGGCCGGGTACCTGGAGATGCTGGCCGACAACGAGGTGAGCATCACCCCCATTCACCGGTTGCTCGGCATCGAGAAGGTGGACGGCCGGCTCAAGGCGACCTTCATGGTGGACGGTGCGCACAGGACGATCGAGATGGTGGCCGACACCATCGTCATCGAGCACGGGACGGTGCCGGTCACCGACGTCTACGCAGAGCTCGTCGACGGCTCGGTCAACGGCGGGGAGATCGACCTGCGCGACCTGCTCACGCTCTCCCCGCAGTCCCCGAACCACAATCCCGACGGCGCCTACCGGCTCTATCGGGTTGGCGACGCCGTCGCCAGCCGCAACATCCAGGCCGCGGTGCTGGACTCCTTCCGGCTCTGCAGCGCCATCTAGGAGGGCACCATGGCACGCATCCTCGACACGGCCCGGGACCGAGTGCCGCACCTCGGCGACCCGACCCCGGTCGAAGTCCCGCCCCTCGGTCTCGACCTCGCCGCCCGGTGCGCGGAGATCGACTCCCGGCAGATGGGCCTGGACCGCCTGGCCCGGCTGCGGGCCGAGCTCGCGCGCCGCGACTACGCCGCCGCCCTCCTGTCCGACCCCATCAACATCCGGTATGCCACGGGGTCGCGGAACATGGAGGTCTGGACGCTCCATGCGCCCGGTCGCTACGTCTTCGTCCCCGTCGACGGCCCGGTCGTGCTCTACGAGTACGGCACCCAGACCCAGATGGAGGCGCAGGGGGTCTACGACCTCGCGACCGTCGACGAGGTGCGGCCCGCCATCGCGTGGTTCTACTTCGCGGCGGGCCCCCGGGTCCAGGAGAAGACGGAGCTGTGGGCGCGCGAGATCATCGCGCTCATGAGCCAGCACGGCGGCGGCAACCAGCGTCTCGCGGTGGACCGCTGCGAGCCCTGGGGAGCGCAGCTGCTCATCGACGCCGGGATCCGCCTCGTCGACGCCCAGGAGCCCATCGAGCTGGCCCGGGCCGTCAAGACGCCCGACGAGCTGAAGGCCCTCCAGCTGTCCGTCGACGTCTGCGACATCGGCATCGACCGGATGCGCCGGGCGCTGCGGGCGGGCATCACGGAGAACCAGCTCTACAGCATCCTCCACGAGACGAACATCGCCCACGACGGGGAGTGGGTCGAGTGCCGGCTGCTCACCTCCGGCGAGCGGACCAACCCGTGGTTCCAGGAGGCGAGCAACCGGGTCATCGAGCCCGGCGACCTCGTCGCCTTCGACACCGACATGGTGGGCCCCTACGGCTATCTCGCCGACGTGTCCCGCAGCTGGGTCTGCCCGGGTCGCAAGCCGACCGCGGAGCAGCGCAAGCTCTACGAGATCGCCCAGGAGCAGGTCCTCACCAACATCGGGCTCATCCGGCCCGGCGTCTCGTTCGTCGAGTTCAAGGAGCGGTGCTGGACCATCCCGGACGCCTATCTCCCGGGCCGCTACTCGATGACCCTCCACGGCTCGGGGATGGTCGACGAGTACCCCAACGTCGCCCACGTCGTGGACTGGGAGAAGCAGGGATACGACGGCCTCTTCGAGGAGGACATGGTGCTCAGCGTCGAGAGCTACATCGGCGCCGTGGGCGGCAAGGAGGGCGTCAAGCTCGAGGAGCAGGTCCGGGTCACTGCCGACGGCGTCGTCCGGATGTCGCGCTCGCCCTTCACGGACGCCATCGAGGTATGACGGTGCCCCCCGGGGCGGGGGATGCCGGCACCGCATACCCCGGCCTCGACCTCACCGCCGCGGAGCGCTCCCTGCTCCGCGGCGAGCAGGGCTCGGGAGCGGCGCTGGCGATGCGCATCGTCTGCGGGCTCGCCGGTGCCATGGGGGCGAGCGCGCTCCGCCCGATCGACGCCGCCCATGTCGACGGCTGCCTCTACCACGGCCCGTCGAGCCTCGAGTTCGTCCGGGCCGTCGCGGCGGACGGCGCCCGGGTGCGGGTCCCGACCACCCTCAACATCGGCGGCATCGACCTGCGCAACCCCGACAGCTTCCTCGGCCCCGCTGCCGAGGGGGCCGCCGCCGCGGAGCTCATGACGGCATACGTCGACCTCGGGTGCGCGCCGACCTTCACCTGCGCGCCCTACCAGCTGCCCGGCCGGCCCGGTCTCGGGACCCATGTGGCCTGGGCCGAGTCCAACGCCATCGTCTTCGCCAACAGCGTCCTCGGGGCCCGGACGAGCCGCTACGGCGACTTCATCGACATCTGCGCGGCGGTGACCGGACGGGTTCCCGACGCCGGGCTCCACCTGACCGGGAACCGCGCGGCCCGACGGCTCTTCCGGCTCGCCGCCGACGACCTCGTCCGCGACCCCCACCTCGTCGCCGCCCTGCTCGGGCACGTGGTGGGCCGGCGCACCGGCGACGAGATCCCGGCGGTCGTCGGCCTGGACCCGGCGCCCGTCGACGAGACCTGGCTCCAGGCGTTCGGCGCGGCCGCCGCGAGCAGCGGGGGAGTGGCCATGTTCCACGTCGTCGGCGTGACGCCCGAGGCCGCGACGCTCGAGGAGGCGACCCAGGGACGCCCGGACCTCCCCGTCGAGGACGTCACCGCGGCGGACCTGCGTCAGGCCCTCGGCGAGCTGTCCACGGTCCCCGCCGACGGGCCGCTCGGGGCGATCAGCCTCGGCACCCCGCACATGTCGGCGGACCGCATGACCCAGGTGGCCGCCTACTTCGCCGGACGCCGGGCGAGGGTGCCCGCCCTCGTCTCCACGAGCCGCTCCGCGGTGGCCCGGAACCCGCGCGCCGCAGCGGATCTCGTCGCCTGCGGCGTGCGGGTCGTCACCGACACGTGCACCTACGTCTCCCGGGTCATGGAGCCGTCGGGGCCGGTCATGACCGACTCGGCCAAGTGGGCCTACTACGCCCCGGGCAACCAGGGCTACGACGTCGTGCTCGCCTCGTGGCGCGACTGCGTGGACAGCGCCGTCGCCGGGCGCATCGTGCGGACGGAGCCCCGTGATGCCTAGTCCCGCGACGCCGGGGCCTGGTATGCCCGGTCCCGAGATGTCGAGGCCCGCGGTGCCGAGTCCTGCGACGCCGCGTCCCGTCACCGTCCTGGTCGGCGGTGAGGTGACGGCCTCGGTCAAGGTGCTGGGCGAGCCGCTCAGCCTCTGGGGCGGCTTCGACAGCGCGACCGGCCGCATCATCGACCGGCACCATCCACAGTTCGGCGACTCGCTCACCGCCCTCGCGGTGTGCCTGCCGGCCAGCCGCGGCTCGAGCTCGGCGAGCAGCGTCCTCGCCGAGGCGGTCCGCAGCGGCACGGCGCCGGCGGCCCTGCTGCTCCGGTCGCCCGACCCCATCCTCCTGCTCGGCGCCCTCGTCGCCTTCGAGCTCTATGGCCGCGGCCCGACCGTCGTCCTCCTGGGCGACGCTCCGCCCCCACCGGACGGCTCCCTCGTCACCGTCGGTGCGTCCACGCTGCTCGAGCAGCCCCCGCCGGATCAGTCGTTCCCGGCGAGGTGACCGGTGTCCCTGCCATACCTCGACCGGCTGGGGGCTGGGTTGGGTGGAGGTATCCGATGTCCTCGCGGTGGTCTCCGCATACCTCGACCCGGCGGGGCTGGGCCGGGTGGAGGTATGCGATGCACTTGCGGTGGTCTCCACATACCTCGACCGGCTGGGGGCTCCACCCCTCCGGTCGCCCCTGCCCCTCCCGGTCGGTGTGGGCCCTCTCTCCTGGGGAAGATCACCCGAGTCAGAGCTGTGGCCAGCTTCCCCACCAGGGGCTCAGCGCTCTCCGAAACCGCCCTGGGCCATCACCTCCCACCGGGAAACAGCCCATCGAGACGGTTGATGTGATCTGTGATCACAAGTAGACTACGTGAGGCCGAGAGACAAAGGATGGGTCATCGATGGAGCGTTCCGTGCACGATGTCGTCGTCGTGGGCAGCGGCATCGCCGGGCTCGCCGCGGCCTGGCGGCTGCGCGACCTGGACATCGTCGTGCTCGAGTCGGGCAGCCGGGTCGGGGGGCGGATCCGCTCGGAGCGGCGCGGGCCCTACTGGATGAACTGGGGCGGTCACGTCTACGACGGCGGGGCGGAGTCCGCGACGCAGGCCTTCCTCCGGGAGTCCGGCTTCTCCTCCCGCCCGGTGCCGGGCAACCTCGCCGCCCTGTCGATGAACGGCAAGCTGCTGCTCACCGGACGGGTCGAGACCTTCCCGTTCCGAGTGCCCATGTCGTGGCACGACCGGATGGCCGTCCTGCGCGCCGGGGCCAAGGTGCGTCTCGCCGTCTCCCGGTATGCCCGGGTGGACAAGCGCCGTCCCGGCGACGACGAGGCGACCCGGCAGCAGCGGGTCTACGACTTCATGAGCGACCGGACCTTTGCCGACTTCATCGGGCCGCTGCCGGAGGACGCCGAGGCCCTGTTCAAGCCGACCGTGACGCGCTCCTCGGCCGAGATGGACCAGATCTCCGCCGGGGCGGGGGTCGGCTACTTCAACCTCGTGTGGAACATCGGCGCGGGCCTGTCGCACTTCATCGTCGGCGGTCCCTCCACCCTCACCGAGGGCGTGGCCGGGATGCTGGGGGAGCGGGTCCGGCTCGGGGCCGAGGTGCACGAGGTCGTCCACACCGCGGACGGCGTCCTCGTCCGCTACGTCCGGGACGGCGTCGACCACGAGATCGCCGCCCGCGCGGTCGTCCTCGCGACGACCCCGAGCGTGAGCCGCCGGCTCGGCGTCGACCTCGACGCCGACGTCCGGGAGGCTCTCGGCCAGGTCAAGCTCGGCCCGTTCGTCAGCGCCGCCTTCCTCACCGGGGAGACCGAGCCCCAGCCGTGGGACGACACGTATGCCGTGGCGACCCCCAAGCGCTCGTTCAACGTCGTCCTCAACATGTCCAACAACGTCCACGGCTACGAGACGGGGCGGAGCCCGGGCAGCAGCTTCATGGTCTTCTCCCCGGCCGGCCTGGCCCGCCGCCTGCTCGAGCAGGACGACGAGACCGTGCTGCGCACCCTGACCGACGACCTCGACCAGGTGCTGCCGGGTGTCGGCTCCACCATCGTGGAGTCCGAGATCGCGCGCTGGCCCGAGGCGTCGCCCTACGGGTTCCCGGGGCGGGGACGGCTCCAGCCGGTCCTCACCCGCAACGCCGGGCGGGTCCTGCTCGCCGGCGACTACCTCGGCACCCACTACACCGAGAGCGCCGTCGCCTCCGGCTTCGCCGCCGCGACGACGGCCCGCCGGGTCGTCGCGGAGTCGGCCCCCGCCACCTGACCCGTCCCCGCGACCAGCCCGCCGGCCTCGGTCACCCGGGCACCCCGCATACCCCTCCCTCGTCGCCCCGCCAACATCCCGCCGCCCACCCACCCACCGATGGAGCACCTCATGTCCGAGCCGCTGTCCGGCGTCCTGTCCGCCCTTCTCACCACCTTCGACGACGACGGAGCCCTCGACGAGGCGACGCTGCGCCGGGTCGTCGACCGCAACATCGACGGCGGCGTGCACGGCGTCGTCGCCTGCGGGTCGACCGGCGAGTTCACGACGCTGAGCGCCGACGAGCGCCGCCGGGTCGTCGAGGTCGTCATCGACCAGAGCGCCGGCCGGGTCCCCGTCGTCGCCCAGACCGGAGGCCAGTCGACGACCGAGGCGATCGCCCTGTCCCGGCACGCGGAGGAGGCCGGGGCGGCCGCCGTCATGGTCGTCGCGCCCTACTACGAGCCGCTCTCCCTCGCCGAGACGAAGCGCTACCTCGCGACGGTGGCCGGGTCGATCACCATCCCGGTCATGCTCTACAACCTGCCCGTCGCGACCGGAGTCAACATGACGCCCGCCTTCGTCGGTGAGCTGGCCCGCGAGGTCGAGAACATCCGCTACATCAAGGACACCTCGGCCGACATGGCCCAGGCCGGCCAGCTCGTGCACAGCTACGGCGACGTCATCGACACCTTCGTCGGCTGGGACTCCCTGCTCCTCGCGGCCCTCGCCGAGGGGGTCACCGGGGTGATGGCCGGCACCGCGAACGTCCTTGCCGCACAGCTGGTCTCGATCCACGCCGCGATGGCCGAGCGCGACCTGGACCGGGCCCGCGCGGAGTGGGACACGATCTACCCGCTGCTCGACGCCATCATGACGGCGCCGTTCATGCCGGCGATCAAGCACGCCCTCAACGCCACCGGGTTCGCCGTCGGCGACCCGCGCCTGCCGGTCCTCCCGCTCGACGCGGAGACCGGCGCGACGATCTCGCGCCTCGCCGCGGCCGTCCTGGGCTGATCGCTCCGCCGGCTGCGCCTGGTCGGTCCACCCGGGCCGCCCATCCATCCGGCGCGCGGTCAGCCGGCGCTCTCGGCGGCGAGGCGCGAGCGGACCTCGTCGGCCGCCGTCCGCAGCGACGCCTCGGACACCGCGGCCGCGGCGTCGGCGTCGTGGGCGTGGGCCGCGGCCACGAGCTGCTCCTGGTAGGTCCACAGGTCGGCGGTGCGGACCGACTCGTAGCGGGACCTGATCCCCATCGTCTTGTAGGCCCGGGTCTGCTCCCACAGCGCGCGGATCGTGTCGACGAGGACGGGGTTGCCGCCCGCGGCGTAAAGCACGGTGAGGAGCCGCTCGTCGGAGCGCAGGTAGTCCTCGAGCCGGCCGTCCTCGACGGCCCGGCGCAGCTCGCCGAGCTCGGCGTCCAAGCGGTCGCAGTCGTCGGCGCCGATGCGGGTCGCGCCGAGCCGGGCCGCCTCCCGCTCGAGGATCATCCGGACGGCGTAGATGTGCACGAGACCCTCGAGCGAGACCCCCGCCACGACGGCGCCCTTGTGCGGCTCGCGCGTGGCGAACCCGCTCTCCTCGAGCCGGCGGATCGCCTCCCGGACGGGCATGACGCTCGTGCCCACCTGGGCCGCCAGGTCACGGATCCGCAGCCGTGACCCCGCCGGCAGCTCACCGGTGACGATCGCCTCGTGGAGGACGGCGTAGACCTGGTCCGCCAGGAGCGTCGGCTTCGGCGGCGGGGTGAGGTCCACGCCGCCCACGATATCGGCGGGATGTCGTGGGCGGCGTGGACCTCCCGGGTCAGGGCTGGGTCTGCGGGCTCCGCGCCTCGCCGGCGAGGGTGTATGCCGCGAGGAGACGCTCGGTGTCGGCCATCTGCTCCAGCCAGGTGGCGCGGACGATGTCGATGCGGTCGTCGGGCTCCTGGAGCCGGGACAGGTAGGACTGCACGCCGGCCCCGCGCGGCCCGGCCGCCTCGTGGAGGGCGATCATCGTGATGGCGAGCTTGGTCTGGACGCCGTAGATGTTGATCTGCGGGCCGCGGGGCGCGGCGAGCCCGATGAAGTAGAGCTTCTCCAGGCCCTGGGGCACGATGCCGCCGGCATACCGGAGCGGGACGCCCCTGCTGCGGTGCAGGAGCGACTCGTCGAGGAAGGGCAGGCTGGGGCGGAAGCCGGTCGCCCAGAGGATCGTGTCGTACTCGCCGCTCGTGCCGTCGGTGAAGTGGACGGTGCGACCGTCGAGGCGCTCGATGCCCGGGCGCACGGCGACCCGGCCGTGGTGGATCCAGTAGAGGAGCAGGTCGTTGACCGTCGTCGCCCCGTCGGCGAGGGTCTTGTGCTCTGGCTCCGGCATGCCGGGGTAGTCCTTCCACTCGCCGATGGAGACCCGGGCGAGGAGCCGGTTGATGGTGTCCTGGTCCTCGGGGCTGAACTGGGAGAGGAAGCCGACCTCCGCGCGGGGGACGCCGAAGTATGCCTTGGGCTGGAAGTAGATCCCGTCGCGGATGACGATGTCGACCTCGAGCCGGTGCTGGGCCACGTCGACGGCCAGGTCGCAGCCGGAGTTGCCGGCTCCGACGACGAGGACCCGGTCGCCCTCGACCTGCCCGGTGTTGCGGTAGGACCCGGAGTGGATCTGGGTCCCGGTGAACTCGCCGGGCATGGCCGGCACGTTCTGGTCCCACAGGTGGCCGTTGGCGACGAGCACGCCGTCGTAGTCGAGCTGCTCGCCCGTCTCGAGGGTGACGGTCCAGCCCGCGGAGCCGACCGGCCCGTCGGTGGCGACGGGCTCGACGCTCCGGACGGCCGTGTCGAACCGGATGATGCCGTAGTGGCCGTGCGCCTCGGCATACGACTCCAGGTAGGCCCGCACCTGGTCGCGCCGCGGGAAGTGCGGGTAGTGCGCCGGCATGGGGAAGTCCTCGAAGTGCGTCATGTCGCGCGAGGTGATGAGGTGCAGCGCGTCGTAGTCGGTGTGCCAGTGGCCGCCGACGCGGTCGGTCTTCTCGTAGCAGTCGACCTCGTAGCCGGCCTGGCGCAGCTGCTGGAGGGCGGAGATGCCGGCGGCGCCGGCGCCGATGACGCAGTAGCGGGACATGGGGCGGTCCTCTCGGGTCCTGGGGGAGGTGTGCGGGTGAGTCGGTGGGGAAGTGTCGGGGGAGGGTATGCGGGTGGGTCGGCGAGGTCGGGGCGGCCGCGGTCAGCGCAGCGTGACGCCGCCGTCGATGAGGTAGTCGGATCCGGTGACGTAGGAGGCGCCCGGGGAGGTGAGGAAGACGACGAGCGGCGAGATCTCCTCGGCCCGGGCCCGGCGGCCGAGGGGCGCGCCGGAGGAGACGCCGCCGGGCGGCTCGTCGTCGTTCATCGGCGTGTCGACGCCGCCGGGGCTGATGGACACGACGCGGGTGCCCTGCTGGGCGAGCTCGAGGGCCGCCGCCCGGGTCAGGGCCAGGACGGCGGCCTTGGAGGCGGAGTACGCGCCGTAGCCCTCCGCCCCGCGGTGGGCGGCGGTCGAGGCGACGTTGACGATGACGCCACCGCCGCGCCGGGCGAGGGCCGGCGCGGCCGTGCGGATGCCGAGCAGCACCGAGGTCGCGTTGACCCGCTGGAGCAGCTCCCACTCCGCGACGTCGAGCGTGGCGAGCGGGGTGACCCGGATGATGCCCGCGTTGTTCACGAGGACGTCGAGGCCCCCCTCGGTCCGCTCCACGTCGGCGACGACGCGGGTCCACGCGTCCTCGTCGGTCACGTCGAGGTGGACGTAGCGCACGGGCAGCCCTGCGGCGACGAGGCGGGCGGCGGTCGCGGCTCCGGCCTCGTCGAGGACGTCGGCGACGACGACGGTGGCCCCGGCCCGGGCGAGGGCCTCGGCATGGGCTGCCCCCTGGCCGCGGGCTCCGCCGGTCACGAGGGCGACGCGGGTGGGGGACTGGTCGGGCATCGGCGGCAACCTCACGGTGATCTATAGAGACTGGCTTGTGATGGTAAGATTACACAGTAAGAGGCTTTGGATTGCAAGCCGCGGCCGGGACCGGTGCCGGCCCTGGCATACGGGACGCGGACGCGGCATACGGGAGAGGGACGGTCATGTCGGGACACACGGCACCGCCGCCGACTCCGGACGGGGCGGACGTGCTGGACGAGGCGGCCGACGACCGTCGGGGAGCCCGGAGGGCGCAGATGACGATCGCCCAGATCGGGTACTTCCTCGCCGCCGAGGAGGCGGGGTCGCTGACCCAGGCCGCGGAGGACCTCGGGATCTCCCAGCCGACCCTGTCGGAGCAGATCCGCCGCCTCGAGCAGCACCTCGGCGTCTCGCTCTTCACGCGGGCCAAGCAGGGGCTGACCCTCACCGAGGCCGGCCGGCAGTTCCTCCCCCACGCGCGGCGGGTCAGCGCCGACTACACCGAGGCCATGGCCTCGGTGACCGGGATCCGCGAGCGGGAGGCGGGGACGGTGTCGTTCGGCATGTTCAACAGCGGCCTGTACGTCCTCGCCGGGCTCGTCCCGGCGTTCCGGAGGGCCTATCCGCGGATCACCGTGCGGCTCGTCGGGGCCAACTCCGCCGACATCGCCGACGCGGTCCGGGCCGGGCGACTCGAGGCCGGCCTCGTCGCGCTGCCGGTCGACGCGCGGGGCCTGACGATCGGCGACGTCCTGTGGTCCTGCGAGGCCGCCTACTTCCACGTCGACCCCGCGGTCACGGCCCGGCCCGTCGGCGTCGCCGACCTCGCGCGCCGCCCGCTCGTCCTGCCGGACGCGAGCTGGGCCGACACCGACCCGACCCGGCGGCAGCTCGCCGAGCGCGCCCAGCGCCTCGGGCACCCGCTCGTGCCCGAGATCGAGGTGGAGACGGGCGCGGCGGCCCTCTCCGTCGCGGCGAGCGGGGTCGCCGGTGCCGTCGCCTCGGTCCCGGTGGCGGAGGCCCTCGGCTACACCGGGCGGCTGACCTGGACGAGCCTCGACCCGCCGCTCGTCGAGACCTTCGCCGTCATCTCCCGCGACCCGGCCAACCTCTCACCGGCGACCCGGGCGATGATCGGGCTGGTCAACGAGCACATGCGGATGCTCCACGACGTGACGACGCCGGCCTAGCAGTCCTCGATGAGTTGTTCCCGGTGGGAGGTGGTGCCGGCGATGGTCGGGGAGCGCCGAGCCTCTGGTGGGGAAGCTGGCCACTGCTCTGACTCGGGTGATCGTCCCCGGAGGGAAGGGGCCCCTGCCGACCGGGAGGGGTAGAGGCGGGGAGGGCAGGGGTGGACGGTGTGTCGTGGAGGGGACCGGGGCGGCTTGGAGGGTCGAGGTGGTGGTGCCGGAGTGCGACGGTGTCCGAGGTCGGAGGCCGCCGGTTGGATCTGAGCCGCAACCGGGTCGAGGTATGTCGGGGCCATCGCAGGGACATCGGATACCTCGATCCAGCCGAGCCCTCAGCGGGTCGAGGTATGTCGGGGCCATCGCCGGGACATCGGATACCTCGATCCAGCCCAGCCTCCAAGCGGCCGAGTGACACCGGCCGAGGGCACCGGGACGGCGGTCTGCGGGACGGGCGGTCTACGACGGCGACCCGGAGGTGTCCTCGTCGTCCTCGGGGAGGGTCGCGAGCAGCAGCTGGGCGCTGTTCTCGATGTGCTCGCGCACCGTCTCCTCGATGAGCTCGTCGTCGTTGCTGAGGATCGCGTCGACCAGCTCGCGGTGCATCCGCACGCTGCGCTCGATGTCGCCGGCGTGCGAGGCCAGGTCGGTCGCGAGGGCGACGTGGACGGGGGAGGAGACGATGGGCCAGATGCGGGCGAGCATCGTGTTGCCCGACTCCAGCCAGATCGTCTCGTGGAGGCGCAGGTGCGCCTCGTTCTCCTCCGACGGGTCGCCCCCCCGGGCCGCCTTCTCATAGGTCGTCCAGGCCTCGTGGAGCGCCTCGCGGGTCGCCTCGCTGCTGTGCGCGGCGATCGTCTTGGCGGCGATCGACTCGAGGGCGGTGCGGACCACCGCGATGTCGTTGATGCTCGCCCGGTCGAGCGCGGCGACGGTCACCCCCTTGAAGTCCTCCTGGACGAGCAGCCCCTCGTGGATGAGCTGGTAGATCGCCTCCCGCAGCGTCGGGCGGCTCACGCCGAGCTCCTTGGACAGCTGCACCTCGCGCAGCCGGTCGCCGGGGCGCAGCCGCCCGGTGAGGATGGCGTCGCGCAGCTCGGTGAGCACCGCGTCGCGCCGGGTCACGCTCGCGATGGGCGTTATGCTCCGCGCCATTGGGACAACCCCCTCTTGCCGTCTCCGTCTCTCCGTCTGACCGGATGGTATGCCGTGCCGCGGGTCCCGCGCCGCCCCGACGCACCCGCGACACCCGGCATACCGGACGCGAGCAGCCGGGCCGCTCCGCCTACTCCGCGGCGGAGTGGACGGGCGGCAGGTCGTCGATCTGCCGCATCCACGTGTCGGCGAGGGTGAACCCGCGCTGGAAGGGGTCGGTGGGGTCCATCCCCATCTGGTAGATGCCGGTGATCCAGGCCTGCCCCGCGATGGAGGGGACGACGGCGTCGTAGGGCCCGACGGACGTCGTCGACACGATGTGGCTGTCGAACATGCTCCCCGTGATCGAGGTGTGGACGAACCGCTGCCCGACCTCGATGAGCCCCTTCGCGTGCAGCTGCGCGAGCCGGGCGGAGGTGCCGGTGCCGCACGGCGAGCGGTCGCAGCGCCCGGGGGAGACGACGACGGTGTTCTGGGCGTGGATCTCGTCACCCTCGTGGCGCAGCGGCCCGGCGAGGACGATGTTGGTGATGCCGGGGATCTGCGGGTTCTCCGGGTGGACGACGTCGATCTGCCGGGCGGCGGCCACCTTGACGGCCTCGCCGATCGTGCACAGCTCGCGCGCCTTGGCCGGGTGGATCTCCAGGCCCAGCTTGTCGACGTCGACGATGACGTAGGTCATCCCGCCGTAGACGATGTCGACGACGACCTCGCCGAGGTCGGGCACGGTGACCGGGATGTCGAGGTGGTAGGCGAAGGCCGGCTGGTTGACCAGCCGGGCCCGGGTCACCTTGCCGTCGCGGCAGTCGCAGGTGACCGTGATGAGCCCGGCCGGGGACTCGAGGGTCAGCTCGGTGACCGGCTCGGTCATCGGCAGGATGCCCGTCTCGAGGAGGACGGTCGCCACGCACATCGTGTTGGACCCCGACATGGCGGGATACTCCGTCGACTCGAGGATGACGTAGCCCATCTGGGCCCGGGGGTCGCCGGGCGCGACGAGGATGTTGGCGTTGTGGTGGACCCCGCCCCGGGGCTCGAAGAGGATCATCCGCCGCAGGTCGTCGTCGTTCTCCTGCAGGTGCAGGCGCTTCTCGAAGACGGTGCCACCGGGGACGTAGGGCACCCCGCCGACGACGACCTGTCCGCTCTCGCCCTCGGCGTGGCAGTCGACGACGGTGATGGTCCGGTTCCAGCGCATGTGCGGTTCCTCTCTTCGGGGGTGCGGGGTGGGGACAGCGGAGATGCAAGGGTGGGGAGGGCGGCCGGGGCGTCAGGTGAGGAGGAAGCCCTCGGCCATCTCGTCCCGCCGGTCGACGAGGATCGTGGAGTCGGCGACGATGTACGCCGACCCGGTGATGGAGACCCGG
The DNA here is from genome assembly GCA_039812405.1 of Nostocoides sp. Lineage (GTDB taxonomy): Bacteria > Actinomycetota > Actinomycetes > Actinomycetales > Dermatophilaceae > Nostocoides. The sequence goes on along the minus strand of JBDIAL010000025.1, from coordinate 11,459 downwards.
CAGGCGGGCACGTCCCCGACCGTCGTGGCCTCCAGGGGCCGGCCGGTGAAGCGCGCCCCGGTGAGGCTCTGGTGGGTGAGCGGCTGGCCGAGGGCCAGCTCGCCGCGGCCGAACAGCGTCGAGACCTTGGCCGTCGTGCCCGTGCCGCACGGCGAGCGGTCCACCCCGCCGGTCGGGATGACGACGACGATGGGTGTGGGGTCCCCCTCGCGCGCCGGCGGCCAGAAGAGCTGGGCGTGGGTGATCCCGGTGACCTCCGGGAGGGTGGGGTGGCGGATGGCGAAGGCCGCGTTGGCGGCGCCCCGGACCGCCTGGGCCGCCTCGACGAGAGGGCGGGTGTGCAGGGGGTCGAAGGACAGCCCGAGCCGGCTCGCGTCGGCGATGACGTAGAAGTTCCCGCCGTATGCCACGTCGACGACGACCGCTCCGTGCCCCGGGACGTCGACGGTCTCCTGGGAGACGAGGCAGAACCCCGGCGCGTTGACGAAGGTGACCGACGAGACCCGCCCGTCGTCCTCGACGTGGGCGGTGGCCTCGATGAGCCCGGCAGGGGTGTCGATCCGCACGACGGTGTCCGGTCCGGTCACCGGGACCTGCCCCGTCTCGACGAGCGCCGTCGTCGTCGCGATGGTGTCGCTGCCGCACATCGGCAGGTAGCCGTGCGCCTCCATGAAGAAGGCGCCGACGTGGGCCTCGGGATGGACCGGCTCGGTGAGGACGACGACGCTCGTCATATCCTTGCCCCGCGGCTCGAGGACGAGGGTGCGGCGGATCCAGTCGTGGGCCGAGGCGAAGCCCTGCATCCGCTCCATCATCGTCGCGCCGTCGATGCGGGGGAGCCCGGAGTAGACGATCCGGGACGGGGCACCTCCCGCGTGGACGTCGAGGACCTTGAACAGGTGATCCGCGTGCACGGGCTCCTCCTCTGTGACTGCCACGTCTTGACAGGGGCGTCTGGACGGTCCTAGTTTGGCATTCCGCTGGTTGTAATACAAGCAACAACATGTTCGATTATGGGAGACGCAATGACCAACACGCTGGAGCTGCGGGGCATCTTCCCCGCGATGCTCACGCCCTTCACCGAGGACGGCTCGAGCATCGACACCGAGGCGCTCGCCGCCCTCACGAACCGTCTCATCGACGCCGGTGTCGGGGGGCTCATCCCCGGGGGGTCGACCGGTGAGTTCGCCGCGATGAGCCACGACGAGCGCAAGCTGCTCCACGAGACCGTCATCGACGCGGCCGCGGGCCGCGTGCCGGTCATCGCCCAGACCGGCGCCCTGACCGCGGGCGAGGCCATCGTCCTGAGCCAGCACGCCCAGCAGGCCGGGGCCGCGGGCGTCATGGTCGTCCCGCCCTTCTACGACCCGCTGTCCGTCCGCGAGCTCAAGGCCTACTTCGCCGCGGTCGCCGAGTCGATCGACATCCCGGTCATGATCTACCACATCCCGGGCGTCACCGGTCAGCAGCTCAGCCCCGACGACATCGGCGACATCGCCTCCATCCCGGGCGTCGCCTGGATCAAGGACTCCGGCGGTGACGCGGGGGCCCTCACCGCGGTCAACGAGCGCTACGGCGACCGGCTGCAGGTCTGCAACGGCTGGGACATCCTCACCTACTTCGGGCTGTCCTACGGCCTCAAGGCCTCGGTCTGGGGCGCCGCGAACATCTTCCCCGAGCTCGCCGTCGAGCTCTACGACGCCATCGCCGTCAAGGGCGACCTCGAGGCGGGCCGGGCCATCTGGTCGCGCCTCGTGCCGGTCGTCAACTGGCTCGACACGGAGTCCTACACCGCCCGGGTCAAGGCGGCCACCCGCCTCCTGGGCGTCCAGGTCGGCCCGGTCCGCAGCCCCTTCCAGGAGCCGACCGACGAGGCCCTCGCCGAGGCGCGGGTCCTCCTGGCCGACCTCGGGCTGCCGGTGAGCGACCTGGAGTCCGTCGGCTGATCGGCCTACCGACGTCGGGCGACCAGGCCCGGCCCATCGTCGGGGGCTGCCCGAGCGGCAGTCCCCGACGGCATACCCTGTGAGCATGCCTTCGAGGAGTACACCGCGGTGAAGCACGTCACGATCGACCTCACCGGTGAGGCCCGCCGGCTCCCGAACCCCGCGACCGGCACCCGGGCCTGAGGGCCATCCGCGATGAGGGTCGTCGTCGTCGGGGGCGGAGTCATCGGGCTCGCCACCACCTACCACCTGCTCAAGGACGGCCACGAGGTGACCGTCGTCGACGCCGGCGCCCTCGGGGCCGGCGCCTCGCACGGCAACGCCGGGTACATCGTGCCGAGCGACTCCGGGCCGGTCCCCGCGCCCGGCATGGTCCTCAAGGGCCTGAAGTGGATGCTCCACAAGGACAGCCCGCTCTACATCAGGCCGTCCCTGCGCCCGGACGTCGCGCGGTTCATGCTCGCCCTCGCGAGCCGGTGCAACGCCGCCGACTTCGACGCGGCGTTCCGCGCGAACCTGCGGCTCTGCGAGCACGCCATGGAGCTGCTCGACGGCTACGCCGCCGACGGGGTCTCCTTCGAGATGCACACCCAGGGCTACCTGTCGGCGTATGCCGACCGGCACGGCTTCGAGCACCGGGTCGCCGCCCTCGGGACCCCCCGTGAGTACGGCATGGAGCCGGTGGTGCTCACCGGCCGGGAGCTGAGCGACCGCGAGCCGGCCCTCGTGACGACGCTCGCGGGCGGGGTGTACTTCCCCCACGACCGGCATCTGCGCCCGGACACCCTGATGGCCGGGCTCGCCGCCCGGGTCGTCGAGCTCGGCGCCACGGTCGTCGACCACACCGCCGTGACGGGGTTCCGCCGGGACACCCGGGTCCGGGCGGCCGAGACCGCGGCCGGGGCCATCGAGGGGGACCAGTTCCTCCTTGCCGCCGGTGCCTACACGGCCCCGGTGGCGCGGATGCTGGATGTCCGGGTGCCGATCCGGCCGGGCAAGGGCTACAGCCTCGACTACCTGCCGGCACCCGTCGAGATCTCCTGCTCGATCAACCTCGCCGACGCCAAGGTCGCCGTCACCCCGATGGACGGCCGGCTGCGGCTCGCGGGGACGATGGAGTTCGCCGGGCTCGACCACGACGTCAACCCGGTGCGGCTCCAGGCGATCGAGAGCGCCCCATCGCGCTACTTCGCGGACTGGGACCCGGCCCGCTGCGAGCGCACCCCTCCGTGGGCCGGTGCCCGCCCGATGACGCCCGACGGGCTGCCCGTCATCGGCCGCCTCCCGGGAGTCGATAACGGCTGGGTCGCCGCGGGCCATGGCATGCTCGGGGTGACCCTCGGCCCGGCGACCGGGCAGGGTGTCGCCGAGGCGATCGGCACGGGCCAGGTGCCCGAGCGGCTCGCGCCCTTCACACCGACCCGGTTCTTCTCCACCTCCGGCCGCCCCCGGATGCGGCCGCGGGCCACCTCGGTCGCCTGAGGCCCGGCATACGCGCACCTCGCAGGATCCCACCAGAAAGGCTGCACCTCCATGGAACTCACGCCCCAGGCTCGCACGCTCGTCGACGGAAACAACTTCGCGGTCGTCGCGACGATCAACGCCGACGGGACACCGCAGCAGTCGGTGGTCTGGGTCCTGGAGCGGGACGGGGAGGTGCTCTTCTCGACCGTCGAGGGGCGTGCCAAGCACCGCAACCTGCTGCGTGACCCCCGCGTCGGCGTGCTCGTCCTCGATGACGCGAACGGCTACCACTACAGCGAGGTGCGCGGCACCGCCCGGATCGAGCCCGACGCCACCGGCTCGCTCATCGAGGAGCTGTCCCAGAAGTACACCGGCGAGGCGTGGGTCGAGAACTCCACCCGTCCGCGGGTCATCGTCGCCGTGACGCCGGAGCACATCACCGAGCACTGACCCGGTCCGTCGCCGGCTCCCTGCCCCGCACCTCCCCGGCTCGGGGAGGTGCGGGGCAGCCCTGCTGTCCACCGGTAGCCCGACCTCGCGTCGCTATATCACAGTCGACTAACGATCGGCCACCGGGCCTATTGACACCCCCTCCGGGCGACCCTACGATCTGCATACACGCTGGTTGTCATACAACCAACAATGGCGGATCGGATCGAGGTACGGGTCGAGCCCACAGTGCTCCAGATCCCTCCGCGTCATGACCACACCATGAGGGCTCGCGCGTCGAAGCGGCCCGTCACACAGGAGGTTCATCCATGACCAAGCCGAGCAAGATTGGCTTCTCGGTGATCGGGGCGCTGATCGTCGCGCTCCTGGCCGGCTTCGCCGGGGGGCACATGGCGGGAGGTGGCGGAGGCGGCAGCACGGGGGGCACCGACGTCTCGCAGGCCACCTGGATCCAGAAGATCCAGAAGGCCCACGTGCTGCGGGTGGGCTGTGCCGACTCCCCGCCCACCATCAACGTCAAGTCCGACGGCACGTGCACCGGCCCTGACCTCATCCCGATGCAGGACCTCGCCGACGAGCTCGGGGTGCCGATGAAGACGGTCGCCACGACGTGGCAGAGCATCGTGGCAGGCCTGCAGGCCGACCGCTACGACGTGGCCGCCGACCTCGACCAGACCGTCGAGCGCGGCCTGTCGATCCAGTTCACGAACTCCTCGTGGAACTACCCCGGCGTCTTCCTCCTGCCCAAGGACACCAAGCTGACGACCGCCGACAAGATCCTCAAGTCCGGCAAGCCGATCGCGACGGCCCAGGGCACCGCCCTCGACGCCGCCCTGCAGGCGATCAAGGCCAAGGAGCTGCGGGTCGACACCTACCAGAACGCGCTGAGCGCCGTGCAGGCCGGTCGGGCCGTCGCGCTGTTCGCCGACCTCGGCACTGCCGTCGACATGGCCAACAAGCAGAAGGACTACGGCATCGTCGTGCCCAACCCGGCGATCTTCGTCCACTACGTGGCCTACGGCGTCCCGGCGAACACCGACCCGCGGTCGCTGCAGATCATCAACATCGCCATCGACAACGCGGTCGCCAGCGGCACCATCTCCCGGGCCTTCGCGGCAGCCGGCTACAAGGACCTCGACCAGCTCGGGTCGCTGGAGATCAAGCCCTGAGCGGGCTGATCGCGACCGACAGGGCATGACGACATGACGTCCTACCATTTCGACTGGAGCATCATCCCCCAGTCCATGCCGACGCTGCTCAAGGGACTCGGGCTGACGCTGGAGATCTCGGTCATCACGATCATCATCGGCACGGTCCTGGGCTTCCCGCTGGCGACGGCCCGGATGTCCAAGCACGAGATCATCCGGTGGCCGGCCCAGGCCTACATCGAGGTCTTCCGGTGCACCCCGCTGCTGGTCCAGCTGCTCTGGGTCTTCTACGCGCTGCCGGCCTTCCTCGGGGTCACCATCCCGGCCGTCCCCTCGGTCTGCATCGCGCTCACGGCGAACATGACCGCGTTCATGGCCGAGACCTACCGGGCCGGCATGCAGTCAGTGCCGGTGGAGCAGATCGAGGCGGCACAGATGCTGCGGCTGGGCCGGATCTCCATCCTGCGCCACATCGTCGTGCCGCAGGCCTTCCGCCAGCAGATCCCGACGATCCTGTCCATCTACGTCTCGCTGTTCAAGGACACCTCCCTGGTCTCGGCCCTCGGCGTGGCCGACATCACCTTCCAGGGCAACATCCTGTCCAGCCAGACCTACCGGCCCATGGAGGTGTTCACGACGGTGGCGATCATCTACTTCGTCATCGCCTTCCCGCTCACCCTCTTCACCAGCTCGGTAGAGCGTCGGATCATCGCCTCCAGCACGATCGGGGCTCCCCCGAGCAGCGGCGGGTTCCTGCGCCGGATGCTGCCCGGCCGCCCGAAGATGCCCAGGCCCGCAGCCCCCACCCCAGGAGGAGCATCATGACCATCTCCGAGGAGACCCTGCCCGAGGAGCGACCGGCCAGCGAGCACTTCATGGACCTGTCCGGCATCACGAAGGCCTTCTACGGCCGCACCGTCCTCAAGCACGTCGACTTCACCCTCGACGCCGGGGAGATCGCCGTCCTCATCGGCAAGAGCGGCTCGGGCAAGAGCACGCTGCTGCGGATCATCGCCGGCCTCACCCAGGCCGACGACGGCGACGTCGACATGATGGGCGAGCGCGTCGTCATCGACGGTGAGTACCAGAAGACGTGGAAGGCCGCCCGCGACCAGGTCGGGATGATCTTCCAGAACTACACCCTCTGGCCCCACCTCAACGTCCGCCAGAACCTCGCCCTGGCCCCCCGCAAGGTCCTCGGCGAGTCCGACAAGGTCATCGTCGAGCGGGCCGAGCGCGCCCTCGCCGAGGTCGGCATGGCCCACCACCTCAACAGCCGCTGCGGGCAGCTGTCCGGTGGTGAGCGGCAACGGGTGGCCATCGCCCGCGCCCTCATGATGCGCCCCCGGCTGCTCCTGTGCGACGAGATGACCTCCGCCCTCGACCCGCCCGTCGCGGCCGAGGTGCTCGGTGTCATCACCAAGCTCAAGGAGGAGGAGGGCATCGGCTGCGTCCTGGTCACCCACGACATGGCCTTCGCCGCCAAGGCGGCCGACCGGGTCGCCTACTTCGAGGAGGGCGTCATCGCCGAGGAGGGAGACCCCCGCAAGCTCCTCTCCTCACCCGAGACCCCCGGCCTGCAGAAGTTCGTCGACGCGGTCCGCTTCTAGGACCCCGCTCCGGGGTCCTAGACGACAGAGGCCCTCGGTCTCCCCACGTGGGAGACCGAGGGCCTTCGTCGCATATGGACTCGTATGCTGTCAGCTCGTGTGCCGTCGGACGGCTCGCCGGCCGAGCGGCTCGGTGCTCACGCCCGGCTCACCACCCGGACCGGCGCACCGCCTCGATGAGGTCCATGCGCACCGACGGGCTCGCCGTGCGCAGCTCCCGCATGAGACGACGCTCGTTCCGTGCCCGCACGATGCGCGTCCGGACAGCACCCCTGTTGTTGCTCACTTGCTATCTCTCCAAACCAAGAATCTCGATGTCGAGTAGTACAGGATTCATTCTACGGGGGCCCCGCAGGGCGCTCCAAGGCGGCCCCCCTGCCCGTCTCAGCGCGCGGACGCCGGTCGGACCGGGCCGTCAGCGGGTGCGCAGCACGGCGTCGAGCTCCTCGACGAGGCGGTCGACGTGGGTCTCCCGGAACACCAGCGGCGGGCGGATCTTGAGGACGTTCCCGTGCCGCCCGGTGGCCGAGACGAGGACCCGCCGGTCGCGCAGCCCGTTGACCACGGCGGTGGCCGTCGCCCGGTCCGGCTCGCGGCTCGAGCGGTCGTCGACGATCTCGACGCCGGCGTAGAGCCCGGACCCGCGGACGTCGCCGACCCGCTCGTCGGTGGCCGTCACGGCACTGAGCTGCTCACGCAGGTAGCGGCCGACCCGCTCGCTGTGGGCGACGAGCCCCTCGTCCTCGATGACGTCGAGGGTGGCCCGGGCGGCGGTGACGGCGACGGTGTTGCCGCCGAAGGTGTTGAAGTAGCGCATGTCCTCGCCGAACCGGCGGACGACCTCGTCGCGGACGGCGATCCCCGCGACGGGGTAGCCGTTGCCCATCGGCTTGCCCATCGTGACGATGTCAGGGTCGAGGCCGTGCCGCTGGTAGCCCCACATCCGCTCGCCGCTGCGCCCGAAGCCGCTCTGGACCTCGTCGGCGACGAACAGCCCGCCGGCCCGGTGGACGACCTCGGCGACCGGCGCGAGCAGGCTCGTCGGCTCGGCATGGATCCCGTCGGAGGAGAAGAGCGAGTCGACGACGAAGGCGGCCAGCCCCTCGCCGCGGCGCTCGAGGTCCGCGATCTGGCGAGCCGTGTGCTCGGCGAGCCATCGGCCCATCCCCGCGTGGGGGAGCCGGTAGGAGTCGGGGGCGGGCACCCGCCGGGTCCACACCCCGAGGGGGGAGCGCTCGCCCATGGAGGGGGAGATCCCGGCGACGAGCTCGGTGTTGCCGTGGTAGGCCTCGGAGGTGACGATCACCCCGGAGCGTCCGGTGTGGTGCTTGGCGATCCGCAGGGCCAGCTCGTTGGCCTCCGACCCGGTGCAGGTCAGCATGAGGTGCCCCTCCTGCGCCATCCGGCCGCCGAAGGTCGGCAGCAGCCGGTCGGCGTAGTCGAGGATCCCCTCGTGGAGGTAGCGGGTGTGGGTGCACAGCGTCTGCATCTGCTCGTGGACGGCCTCGACGACGCGTGGGTGGGCGTGGCCGACGGAGACGACGTTGTTGTATGCGTCGAGGTACTCGTTGCCGGCGGCGTCCCAGGCCTGCACGCCGCGGGCCCGCACGAGCTGGACGGGCGTGCCGTAGAAGAGGCGGTAGGACGGTCCGAGCACCCGGCTGCGGCGCTCGACGAGGTCCCTGGTCCGCGGGTCGAGCGCGTCGGCCGCTGCCGGGTCGAACGCGTTGTTCATCCGCCCCCGGGGGGCGGGGGACCGGTCTGCTGCTCCGGGGCTCACGGATCCGGCGTCGTCAGATCTGCGGGGTCCGGTTGTTGGCCGCGGACCACGTGAGGGGGGAGATGGAGCCCTGGTAGAGGGGGAGCGGGATGGGGTCGTCGTCCGGGCGGAGCTGGCTCCACGGCCGGTTGATGGCGAAGCTGCCGACGCGGCGCGCGGTGGAGACCGCCTCGAGGTCGACGACGCCGGTGAGGATGCCCGGGTTGGCGTGGGGCAGCTCGGAGAGGACGTTCCCCTCCGGCCCGACGAGGACCGAGTGGCCGAGGCCCGACGCGCCGGCCGAGTTGACGCTCGCGACGTACACCTGGTTGACCGCAGCGTTGGCCCGGGCGAGGACGACCTCCGTCTCCCGGTCGACCGTCGTCGTCTTCACGACGTTGAGGATGATCTCGGCGCCCATCCAGGCCAGGTGCCGGGCGCTCTCGGGGAACCACGCGTCATAGCAGATCGACAGGCCGACCCGGCCGACCCGGGGCAGGTCGAAGACGACGAACTCCCGCCCCGGGCGGGAGGACTCGAACGGCCGCCACGGGAACACCTTGCGGTAGGTCGCGACGAGCTGGCCGCGCGGCGAGTAGACGACGGCGGTGTTGTAGACCTGCCCGTCCTCGCCGAGCTCGTAGACGCTGCCCGGGCAGAGCCACACGTTGAGGTCCGCCGCGACGCCGGACAGGTGCCGGTGGCGGGGCCCGTCGGCGATCGGCTCCGCGCTGTCGCGGATGCTGCCCGCGAACGGGCGCGTGTCGTCGCCGGCGAGGTGCAGCTCGGGATACACGAGCAGCTGGGTCTGGGGGAACGTCCGCATCGTCGTCGCGGCATGCGCGCCGAACCCCTCCAGGTCGTCGGGTCGACGGCCCGGCACCTGGGCGAGGGCAAGACACAGGGGGCGACTCACGGGCACTCCTTCGAGACGGGCCCCCACCACTCCTCCGGGGGGCTCCGGGGCTCTGCCACGGTAACCGGTCCGCGCGGGTCACCGTCGGCCGGGTGGGTCGGGTGTGCCGCTGCTCACGCCGGTCCCCGCCGCCGGGCGGAGAGCCCGACGACCGGCCGCTGAGTGTCAGACAATACGATGGGCCCCGGACGGCGACCCTTCTCACCCCAGGGGCCCACGATGACGCTCCCGCACGATGCCGCAGACCCGGTGCACGACGTCGTCGTGGTGGGGGCCGGCCTCGCCGGGCTGTCCGCCGCCTGGTCGCTGCGCGACCTCGACGTCGTCGTGCTCGAGGGCGCCGACCGGGTCGGCGGCCGGATCCGGTCGATCCGCTCGGATCCCTACTGGGCCAACCTCGGGGCCCACATGGCCGCCGGACCCGGCACGCCGCTCGGCGACCTCGCGGCGGAGCTCGGCCTCACGACCCTGCCCATCCCGGGTGTGACGATCGCGGTCGAGGAAGGCGGGAGGGTCGTCGCCTCCCGCGCCATCGCGAGCTACCCCTTCCGGCTGACGCTGCCCGTCCGGGACCGGATCGCACTCTGCCGCGTCGGGATCCGCGTCGTCACGCAGATGGCGCGATACAACCGGGTCTCCCGGCAGCGGCCCGGGGAGACGCCGGAGGACCGGCTGCGCCGACAGCTGGCCTTCCTCGGCGACCGCACCTTCGCCGACTTCCTCGGCCCCCTCCCGCCGACCGTCGCCGCGCTGTTCCGGGCCATCGCCCACCGCGCCACGGCGGCGCCGGAGGATCTCTCGGCCGGGTGCGGGATCTCGATGCTCGCCCACGTCTTCACCTCCTCGGGCGACTCGGCCCTCTCGTATGCCGTCGAGGGCGGCACCGAGGAGCTGCCCCGTGCCCTCTCGGCTCGGCTCGGCTCCACCGTGCGGGTCGGCTGCCGGGTGCGCTCGGTCGCCGCGGACCCCGACGGCGTGGTCGTGGTGCTCGTCCGCGACGGGGTCGAGGAGACGGTCCGCGCCCGCCGGGCCGTCGTCGCGACGACGGCCGACGTCGCCCGCGACATCGTCGCGGACCTGCCGGCCGACCTCGACGCCGCCCTCGCCGGGGTGCGCTACGGCCCGTTCGTCTCGATGGGGGCGTTCACCGACGAGCCGCGTCCGGCCGAGTGGGACGACCTCTACGCGCTCGCGACGCCGGGCCGATCCTTCGACTTCCTCTTCAACCACGCCTCGCCGCTGCGCTCCGCCGGTCACCCGTCGGCCGCCCACGCCGGCGGCGGCATCATGGTCTTCGCCGGCGGACCGCCGGCGGCCGACCTGCTGGCGCGATCCGACGAGGAGATCCGGGAGCGGTTCCTCGCCGACCTGTCTGCCGTGTACCCCCGGCTCTCGGGCCACGTCGTCCGGGCCGAGGTCCAGCGCTGGCCCCACGGCAACTCGTTCGCCGGCGTGGGGCGGGCGGCCCTCCAGGACGCGCTGGACCGCGGCGTGCCGGGCTCGGAGATCTTCCTCGCGGGCGACTACGTGGCCGAGCAGGGCTCGATGCCGGTGGCCCTCCAGAGCGGGCTGCGGGCAGCCGACCGCGTCCGCCGGTCGCTCGCGTCGCCCGTGCCGTAAGGCCCCCGCCGGTCGAGGTATGCGGGAACCACCGCGAGGACATCGCATACCTCGATCCCGCTCAGCCTCCGACCGGTCGAGGTATGCCAGGACCACCGGTCACCTCACCGGGAATGACGGTCGCTAGAGGGCGAGAGGGTCGCCGGGGGTGTACTCCGTCGCGCTGCTGCCGGCCGGGGTGGTCGGCGGGCCGGCCTCCGACCCCACGGCCGCGGACTGCTGCGCCGAGGAGGCCGCGAGGAGCCGCTCACGCAGGGCGTCGGGGTCGTGGCGGGCCTCGTAGGCCTCGACGACGGCCGAGGTGTCGCCGTCGGCGACGACCTGCCCGCCCTCGAGCCAGATCGTCCGCTCGCAGGTCTCCCGGACGACGCCGAGCGAGTGGCTGACCAGGAACACCGTGCCGGCGTTCGAGCGCAGCTCCTTGATCCGGGCCTCGCTGCGGCGCCGGAAGGAGGCGTCCCCGGTGGCGAGGGCCTCGTCGATGAGCAGGACGTCGTGGGTCTTGGCCGCCGCGATGGCGAACCGGAGCCGGGCGCTCATCCCCGA
>JBDIAL010000024.1:0-27880 GCA_039812405.1 Nostocoides sp. | reverse complement strand
CGGGCCTGCCAGCGCTCGTTGCCGAGCAGCCAGTCGAAGCTCTCGGTCTGGAGGGCGAGGAGGTCGGGGACCTCGAGAGGCTCCTTGATCTTGGCGAATGACAGACGACCCGAGGCCGTCCGGGCGGAGGTGATGGTCTGGGACGAGGTGCGCGAGGCAGCCAACGATGGTCCTTCCACTGGCAAAGCGGACGTTCGGTGGGGCGACGCGGCTCCAGCCCGAGGATCGACCTTCCTCACCTGTGCACGGGGCACGCCGGAAGGACACTCACGAAGAGCGGATCGAGGACGAGGGCAGCGCAAAGCGACAGCATACCTGAATGCGCACGACAACTCAACCCCCACCCCGCAGCCCTGCCGGAGGGAGTCGTCGAGAACGACCCGCACACTATGAACCCACCGGTGCTCGCGGGTCAAGCGTTTGCGGCACTCTGGTGTGTTGCGGGTGTGTCGCGGCGGCATCCGGAGGGTGCCCGGAGTGCGCCCTCGCCCGATCCGGAGGGCGTGGCAGGCGAGGCAGGACGACCGGGGTTCCGCATACGCGACAGCGGGCCCGACCGTGATGGTCGGGCCCGCTGTCGTGGTGGGCGGCGCGGTCCCGCGTCCGGCGCGACGCCGGGTCACGCGGGGGGCTGCGCCCGCAGGATCACCTGCGCGAGGTCACTTGAGGGTGACGGTCGCGCCGGCGCCCTCGAGCTGCTCCTTGGCCTTGTCGGCAGCCGCCTTGTCGACCTTCTCCAGGACGGCCTTGGGGGCGCCGTCCACGAGGTCCTTGGCCTCCTTGAGGCCGAGGGAGGTCAGCGTCCGGACCTCCTTGATGACCTGGATCTTCTTCTCGCCGGCGGCCTCGAGGACGACGTCGAACTCGTCCTGCTCCTCCTCGGCGGCAGCGCCTGCGTCGCCACCGGCGGCGGCCGGGGCGGCGGCGACCGCGACGGGCGCGGCGGCGGTGACGTTGAAGGTCTCCTCGAACTGCTTGACGAACTCGGAGAGCTCGATCAGCGTCATCTCCTTGAAGGCCTCAAGGAGCTCCTCGGTGCTGAGCTTCGCCATGATGGGCGTCCTTTCTCTGACGTACGCGTATGCCGTGAGTGGCGTGGGTTCGTGCTGGTGCAGGTCCGAGCCGGTCGGCTCAGGCCTGCGTGGTGTCCTCGTCGCCACCCGCGGCGACGTCTGCGCCGTCCGCGGCGGCCTCGGCAGCCTCCTCGGACGGTGCCTGCGCCGGCGCGTCCGCGGCGGGGCCCTGCTCCTCGACCTTCGCCCGGAGCGCCTCGACCGCGCGAGCGGCCTGGGACAGCGGAGCGGCGAAGAGGGCGACGGCCTGGCTGAGGGAGGCGTTCATCGCCCCCGCGAGCTTGGCCAGCAGGACCTCGCGCGACTCGAGGTCGGCGAGCTTGGTGATCTCCTCGGCGGACAGTGCCCTGCCCTCGAGGTAGCCGCTCTTGATGATCAAGTGCGGGTTGGCCTTGGCGAAGTCACGCAGGCCCTTGGCGGCCTCGACGGGGTCTCCCTCGACGAAGGCGATGGCCGACGGGCCGACGAGCTGGCCCTCGAAGGCCGTGACGCCGGCCTCCTTGGCCGCCAGGTCGGTCAGCGTGTTCTTGACCACGGCGTAGGTGGCGTTGCCGCGGAGCGCCCCGCGCAGGTCGGTGATCTGCTTCACCGAGAGCCCGCGGTACTCCGTGAGAACGGCCGCACTCGACCCGCGGAACCGGTCCGCGAGCTCGGCGATGGCAGCAGCCTTGTCGGACTTTGCCATGTGGCCTCCTTCCATCTGGTCCGATGCCAGGGGGTCCGCCGGAAGGCCCACATGGGAAGGGCCCCGGCGCAAGCGCACGGGGCCGGATCGGCATACGCATCGGTATGCCGTCTGCACACATGGCCTGCGCTGGTCGCCGCACCCGGTGCGGACCTTCGGCCACCGCGCTCGGGCGAGCGGGTGGCGACCGGCGGTCTCTGGTCGTGAGCAAGGCTACGGGCCGGACCCGGCTCCCGCCAAATCCGGCCCGTCCGTCCACCGGGGCCGATCGCGCCCGATCAGTCCGCGGGCATCGTGCCGACCTGGTCGGCCGGCGGCGCCGCGATGTGGACCGGGGCGCCCCAGTCGCGGTACGTCACGACGACGTCCTGCCCGTCGACGTGGGTCGTGGCCTTCTGGGGCAGCCCGTCCCGGGTGAGGACGAGACGGATCGTCAGGTCGCCGACCTTCGCCCCGGACGGGATCGTCTGGCCGTGCTGCTTGGCGAAGGCCGCGATCTGGGCCCGGGTCAGCGTGGCCGCGTAGGTGACGGTGTCAGCGCCGACCGCGGCGACGGTCATCGTCACGTCGGACATGCCGGCATACATCTTCGACGGGTCGCCCGCCGACTCCATCTGCTTGAGCATCGGCGCGAGCTGGCGGCTCAGCGCGTCGGTGCCGTTCGGGTCGAGGCGCACCCATTGGCGGCCGTCGAGCATGGAGGCGAACGCCGAGCCGCCGAGGTAGAGGTCCTTGTCGACGTAGATCATGTCGATGGACTGGCCGGAGGCCTTCATCGACATCGTGTAGGCCAGGGGGTCGGCGACCTTCATGGCCCCGGTCATCGTGACCTGGGGCGCCGTCATCGACATCGACACCGAGCCCTTGGCCCGCATCGCGGTGCTCATCCGGGTGCCGAGGTCGGCCATCGAGACGGTGTCGCCGACGTGGACGCTCGCGGCCGCGGCGCTCACCGAGCTCGACGACGAGCCGCCGGAGGAGCCGGCGTCGGTCGACCCGCACGCGGCGGTCAGCGTGAGGGCCGACGCGACGGCGGCGACGGCGAGGATGCGCTTCATGGTGGTCCCCCAAGGGTCGTGGACGATCGGTCCCCCGCGACCGCGGGTCGCGGCGGCGGAGCGGGACGACACCCGAGGCGGTCTGCCGGCGGGTGCGCGTCCTCGTCCCTGTTCCCAGGGTAACCGGCCCCGGGGTGACCTGCCCCCCGGACAGCCACGAGGGCCCGAGGGGCGAGGGCTCCGGACCCGAGGGTCCGCCCGGTCAGGCGATGGCGTCTTCCTCGAGAAGGTGGCGGGTCCGGTTATGGTCGAGCGGGATGCCCGGGCCCATCGAGGTCGACAGGGTGGCCTTGGTGATGTAGCGGCCCTTGGACGCCGACGGCTTGAGCCGCAGGACCTCCTCCAGCGCCACCGCGTAGTTCTCGACGAGCGCCCGGTCGTCGAAGGACACCTTGCCGATGATGAAGTGGAGGTTGGCGTGCTTGTCGACGCGGAACTCGATCTTGCCGCCCTTGATGTCGGAGACGGCCTTGGCCGTGTCCATCGTGACGGTGCCCGTCTTCGGGTTGGGCATGAGGCCGCGGGGACCGAGGATCTTGCCGAGCCGGCCGACCTTGCCCATGAGGTCGGGCGTCGCGACGACGGCGTCGAAGTCGAGCCAGCCGCCGGTGATCCGCTCGATGAGGTCGTCGGACCCGACGTAGTCGGCGCCCGCCGCCCGGGCCGCCTCGGCCCGGTCGCCGTTGGCGAAGACGAGGACCCGGGCCGTCTTGCCCGTGCCGTTGGGCAGGTTGACGGTGCCGCGGACCATCTGGTCGGCCTTGCGCGGGTCGACGCCGAGCCGCATCGCGACCTCGACGGTCTCGTCGTACTTGGCGGTCGCCGTCCGCTTGGCGAGCCGGACCGCGTCGAGCGGGCTGTAGACGACGGCGTCGTCGACCTGCTCGGCGGCCGCGCGGTATGCCTTGCTGCGCTTCATGGTGTGCTCCTTGGTTCTGCGTGGGGTGGAGTCGTGGTGCGAGCCGAAGCGCCGGCTCTCCCACTCGGCATGCCGCGCACACGGCATACCCGGGTGTCTGCCCCGGACGCCGTGGGGACGGCGCCCGGGAGGGCTCCTCAGAGCTCGGTGACGACACCCATCGACCGGGCCGTGCCGGCGATGATCCGCATCGCCTGCTCGACGTCGTTGGCGTTGAGGTCCTGCATCTTCTGCTCGGCGATCTCGCGGAGCTGGTCACGGCTCAGCGTGGCGACCTTCGTCTTGTGCGGCTCGCCGGAGCCCTTCGGGATGCCCGCGGCCTTCTTGATGAGCTCCGCCGCCGGCGGGGTCTTCGTGACGAAGGTGAAGGAGCGGTCCTCGTAGACGGTGATCTCGACGGGGATGACGTTGCCGCGCTGGGACTCCGTCGCCGCGTTGTAGGCCTTGACGAACTCCATGATGTTGACGCCGTGCTGGCCGAGCGCCGGTCCGACCGGGGGGGCCGGGGTCGCCGCGCCGGCCTGGATCTGCAGCTTGATGAAGCCGGAGACCCTCTTCTTCTTGGGAGGCATGCCTGTTGCTTCTCTTCCTGTTCGTGGGCCGACGCCGTGGGCGATGACCCGGTTGCAGCCGCCCCGGCGTGGGGCGGCAGGGAGGTGCTGTCGGGTCAGATCTTGGCGACCTGGCCGAACGACAGCTCGACCGGGGTCTCCCGGCCGAAGATGGACACGAGCACCTTGAGCTTCTGGGTGTCGGGGTTGATCTCGGAGATCGTCGCGGGGAGCGTCTCGAACGGGCCGTCCATGACGGTGACCGACTCGCCGATCTCGAAGTCGACGACGGCGACGTCCTTGGGCTTGCCCGCCGCCGCCTGGCCGCCGCCGGTCGCCGCCGCGGCCGCCGGGGTCTCCAGGTCGGCCGGCTTGAGCATGGTGAAGACCTCGTCGAGGGTCAGCGGGACCGGCTGGTGGGCGTTGCCGACGAAGCCGGTGACGCCCGGGGTGTGCCGGACGGCGCCCCACGACTCGTCGGTGAGGTCCATCCGGACGAGCACGTAGCCGGGCATCCGGACGCGGCGGACCAGCTTCTTCTGGCCGCTCTTGATCTCGGTGACCTCCTCCATGGGGACCTGCACCTCGAAGATGTAGTCCTCCATGTTGAGGCTCGTCGTGCGGGACTCGAGGTTGGCCTTGACCCGGTTCTCGTAGCCCGCGTAGGAGTGGACGACGTACCAGTCGCCGAACCGGCTCGCGAGGTCGTCCTTGAAGGCCCGGACGGGGTCGACGTCGGGCACGACGTCACCGTCGGCGTCGACGGCCGCCTCCTCGCCCTCGGCGTCCTCGTCGGGCAGGGCCGCCGTCTCGTCCTCGACGTCGCCGCCGAAGGCCTCGGCGGCGTCGATCCGCTCCGCCTCGGACTCCTCACCGGCGGGCACGACCTCCTCGAGGGCCTCGGTGCCCTCCGCGTCGTCGAGGACGACCTCGTCGACGACCTCGGCCTGGTCGTCCGTGGTGGACCACTGGTCGGTCACGTGCTGACCCACTTCCTCTTCTGAACTCACGTCGGTGTCAACGGTCGCCGGGCGGGCCCGGCCCCGAGGCCTCAGCCGCTGAAGACCCAGGTGACGAGGTGCTGGAAGCCGTAGTCCAGGGCGGACACGATGGCCATGATCAGGACGACGAACACGATGACGACCGCGGTGTAGTTCCACAGCTCGGACCGCGTCGGCCGGACGACCTTGCGCAGCTCGTCGAGGATCTGGCTGATGAACAGACCGAGCGCCCGCACCATGCGCGAGATCGGGTTGCCCGCCTTGTCGCTCTTCGCGCGACTGCGGCCCGACCCCCGCGTGTGGGAGCCCACGTCTGTCACGTGTGCCTCTTCTCATCGACTGGTGTGCTCGGGCGGCCCGGTCCGGGCGCCCCCCAGGCCGGTCGGCCTGGACACGCAGGGCAGGAGGGACTCGAACCCCCAACCGCCGGTTTTGGAGACCGGTGCTCTACCAATTGAGCCACTGCCCTACGGAACGCACCGATGGGGCGGTGGGTTCCGGGAGGTGGCTCGCGGGCATGCCGAAGCATTGGGGCAAAGCCACCGAGGAGACAGCATACGGGAGGTCGACCACCCGGCGCGAACTCGGCGTCGGCGGCGACCGGACGGATTGCGCGGGGGGCCGCGCGGGATGGGAGCATGGCTCCCGTGACCGAGCAGACGACCCGCACCCCCCTCGCCGACCTCTCGCCCGCCGAGCTCGAGACGTTCCTCGACCGCCAGCGCGCCGCATACGAGAGCCTCGTCGACCGCGGGCTGCGGCTCGACCTCACCCGGGGCAAGCCCTCCGCGGCCCAGCTCGACCTCTCCGACGGCCTGCTGTCCCTGCCGACCTCGACGACGGACGCCGACGGGGTCGACCTGCGCAACTACGGCGGCCTGAGCGGCGTCCGGCAGCTCCGCGAGCTGTTCGGCGAGCTGCTCGGCATCGCGCCCGACCAGGTCCTCGCCGGCGGCAACTCGAGCCTGACGATGATGCACGACTGCATGACCCAGCTGCTCCTCCACGGCGCGCCGGAGTCACCGCGGCCGTGGGCACAGGAGGAGAAGGTGACCTTCGTCTGCCCCGTGCCCGGCTACGACCGCCATTTCACGATGCTCGCCCACCTCGGCATCGGGATGGTCACCGTGCCGATGCACGACGACGGCCCGGACGTCGAGGCCGTCCGGGCGCTCGTCGCCGACGACCCGAGCGTCAAGGGGATGTGGCTCGTCCCGACGTATGCCAACCCGGCCGGCTCGGTCGTCACCCAGGAGGTCGCCGAGGCCCTCGCGTCGATGCCGACCGCGGCCCCCGACTTCCGGCTCTTCTGGGACAACGCCTACGCCTTCCACCACCTGACGAGCCAGGAGGCCAAGAGCGCCGACATCCTCACCCTCGCCGACGTGGCGGGGAACCCCAACCGGCCGCTCGTCTTCGCCTCGACGAGCAAGATCACGTATGCCGGGGCCGGCGTGGCCTTCCTCGCCGCCTCCCCGGCCAACGTCGCGTGGTACCTCTCCCACCAGCAGTTCGCCTCGATCGGCCCCGACAAGGTGAACCAGCAGCGGCACCTGGAGTTCTTCGGCTCGGCGCAGGGCGTCCGCGACCACATGGCCAGGCACCGGGAGATCCTCGCGCCGAAGTTCGCCGCCGTCGAGGCCGCGCTGTCCGCCGAGCTCGACGGGCTCGGGATCGCGACGTGGACGACCCCGCGGGGCGGCTACTTCGTGAGCCTCGACGTCCTCGACGGCACCGCCACACGCGTCGTCGCGCTCGCCAAGGCGGCCGGCATCGTCCTCACCCCGGCCGGCGCCTCCTTCCCCTACGGCGACGACCCGAACGACCGCAACATCCGGCTCGCCCCGAGCTTCCCCGTCCTCGCGGACGTCGAGACGGCGATGGCCGGGGTCGCGACGTGCGTGGCGCTCGCCGCCGCCGAGGCGCTCGCGGCCGGGCCGGACGACGAGGACGCCTGAGCGACGGAGGACGCGTGAGCGACGAGTGAGCGAGGGACCCTGAGCCCGGCACCGGGCACCGGCGAGCGGGCGCGGGACGTCACGCGGCTGCCCAAGGCCCACCTCCATCTCCATTTCACCGGGTCGACGCGCGTCGCGACGATCCGGGACCTCGCGGACCGGCACGGCATCCGGCTCCCGACCGCTCTGCTCGCCGAGTGGCCGCCGCGGCTCAGCGCCCGCGACGAGCGGGGCTGGTTCCGCTTCCAGCGCCTCTACGACGCCGCCCGGGCCTGCGTGCGCGACGAGTCCGACATGCGCCGCATCGTCCGCGAGGCCGCCCAGGACGACGCGACCGAGGGCTCCCGCTGGCTGGAGATCCAGGTCGACCCGACGTCCTACGCGCCCTTCCTCGGGGGGATCACCCCGGCGCTGGAGATCGTCCTCGACGAGGCCCGGGCGGTGTCGCTCGACGGCCCCACGCAGGTGGCCGTCGTCGTCGCCGCGTCCCGGATCCGGCACCCCTTCGACGCCCGGGCCCTGGCCCGGCTCGCCGTGCGGCATGCCGGCGACGGGGCGGGCACCGTCGTCGGCTTCGGCCTGTCCAACGACGAGCGGCGCGGGGTGACCGAGGAGTTCGCGCCCGCCTTCGCGATCGCCCGGCGCGCGGGCCTCGCGCTCGTCCCCCACGCCGGGGAGCTGCTCGGGCCGACGGCCGTCGAGGAGACCCTCGAGGCGATCGGGCCGGACCGGATCGGCCACGGCGTCCGCAGCGTCGAGGACCCGCGCGTCCTCGACCGGATCGCCGAGTCCGGCGTCGCCCTCGAGGTCTGCCCGGGCAGCAACGTCGCCCTCGGCGTCTATCCCGAGCTCGCCGACGTGCCGCTGCGCGCCATCGTCGACGCCGGCATCCCCGTCGCCCTCGGGGCGGACGACCCGATGCTCTTCGGGACCCGGCTCGCCGACCAGTACGAGACGGCCCGCTCCGTCCTCGGGTTCGACGACGCCGGCCTCGCCGACCTCGCCCGCTCCTCGCTGCGGGCCAGCCGGGCCCCCGAGGTCGTCCGGGAGGGGCTGCTGCGGGAGGTCGACGACTGGCTCACCGACCCGCCGGTCGCCGCAGCGCCGCGGTGAGCCACCAGGCGACGACGACGAGCCCCGCCGCGGCGACGGCGAGGGCCAGGCCGGGGACGACGAGCCCCTTGAGCTGGGCGGCCCGGCCCAGACCCGGGACGGTGGCGCGGACCCCGAGCGCGACGCCGAGGAGGAAGGCGACGCCGAGGGCCGCCCAGCCCACGGCATACCACTGCGCGACCCGAGCCGGAGGGCGCCGCGGCGGGCGGGAGCGGAGGGCGTGGACGACGTACCCCGCGACGACCGCACAGCCGACGGCGCTCGTCCCGAGCTGGAGCCACTGGTAGACCGGCCAGTGGACCCACACCGTCCGCAGCGCCGGCAGGTGCTGGACGGCGAACCCGTCGTGGTGGGTGAACCCGTCCCAGAGCAGATGGGTGAGGCCCCCGGCCACGACGGCGAGGTAGCCCAGCGGGACGTCGCTCCACCGGTAGCGGCGATCGAGCGGCCCGAGGCGGGCCCGGACCCAGGAGGGCGACAGGTCGCGCAGCGGGCGCTCGACGGCGAGGAGCCACCCGAGGGCGGCGACCAGGCTGAGCGCCGCGTCGACGCCGAGGACGCCGCGCAGCGAGTGGGTCTCCGTCCGGGTCAGGGGGACGGGCACGAAGTACGGCGCGTCGGGGGCCATCGTCGCCATGACGAGCGCGGTGAGGACGGCGGGCCGGGCCCAGGCGAGGGGTCGGGCGACGGGCAGGACGACGAGGGTGTGCGCGGGGGTGAAGGCCACGGGACCGACCGGTCGACGACGCCGGCCGTCAGAGCTCGAGCCCGACGAGGACCGGCTCGTTGACGAGGCGCACGCCGAAGACGGCCGCGACGCCGTCCCGGACCCGCCGGGCGAGCGCGACGACGTCGGCGGCCGTCGCGCCGCCGCGATTGGTCACCGCGAGGGTGTGCTTCGTCGAGAGGGCCGCCGGGCCCGGCATGCCGAACCCCTTGGCGAAGCCGGCCCGCTCGATGAGCCAGGCCGCGCTCACCTTCGTCGCGCCGCCCGCCTCGGGCCACGCGGCGACCGCAGGCTCGGTGGTCCCGAGGTGCTCCGCGGCCCGGGCGACGAGGGCGGCGTGGTCGGCCGCGGACAAAACGGGGTTGGTGAAGAACGAGCCGCAGCTCCACGTGTCGTGGTCGGTGGGGTCGAGCACCATCCCCCGGCGCCGGCGCTGGGCGAGGACGGCGTCGCGGGCCTCCGCGAGCGGGACCCGGGCGCCGACGGCGACGCCGAGCTGGTCGGCGAGCGCCGCATAGCCGACGGGCCGCGACAGGTCCGCGACCTCGAGCTGGTAGAGGACGTCGAGGACGACGTAGCGCTCGGCGCCCCGGAACCGGGCCTCCTTGAACCGGGAGTGCCGGTAGGTGAAGGCGCAGTCGGCGTTGGCGAAGGTGCGCACGGCCGCCTCCTGGCGGTCCCAGACCCGCACCGCGGCGATGGTCTGGGCGACCTCCTGGCCGTAGGCGCCGACGTTCTGCACCGGGGTGGCGCCGGCCCGGCCCGGTATGCCGGACAGCGCCTCGATCCCGGCCCACCCCTCCTGCGTCGACCGGGCCACGAGGGCGTCCCAGTCCTCGCCGGCCGCCACCCGGACCGAGGCGCCGCCGCACCGGTCGCGCGCCTCGACGCTCACCCCCCGGGTCGCGATGCGGACGACGGTGCCCGCGAACCCGCTGTCGGCGACGACGAGGTTGGACCCTCCGGAGAGGAGCAGGAGCGGCTCGTCGGCGTCGTCCACCTCGCGCACCGCGTCGACGAGCTCGTCGGTCGTCGTGACGGTGACCAGCCGCGCGGCGGGGCCGCCGACGCGCATCGTCGTGAGGTCGGCGAGCGCCGCGCCGGCCGTCTCCTCCACGGGTCGGCTCAGTCGAGCCGGACGACGGCGAGGCAGCGGCCGAGGACCTTCTCCCCCGCCGCGGTCGTCGTCAGCTCGACGGTCGCCTGCCGGGCCGCCTCGTCGAGCGACTTCACGACACCGGTGACGAGGATCTCGGCCCCGTCGCGGGGGACGACGACCGGCTTGGTGAAGCGCGTCGCATACGACACGACGCGCCCCGCGTCACCCGCCCAGTCGGAGACGACGGTGCCCGTCGCGCCCATCGTCCACATGCCGTGGGCGATGACGTCGGGCAGCCCGACGCTCGTGGCGAACTCCTCGTTCTGATGGATGGGGTTCTGGTCGAGGGAGGCGTCGGCGTAGGCGACGAGCGTCGCCCGGGTGACCGGCAGGGTCACCGGGCCCAGCTGCTCGCCGACCGTCACGCTGTCGAGGGTGCGGGCCATGGTCACTCCCCTCCCCGGACGACGATCGTCGAGGTCTCGGTGCAGACCGGGTCGCCGGACTGGTCGACGAGCTCGCACCGCGTCGCGATCATCGAGTGGCCGCCCGCCTGGCGGATCGTGTCGACCGTCAGCGTGCCCGTCAGCTCGTCGCCCGCGGTGATCGGGCGGTGGTGGACGAACCCCTCCTCGCCGTGGACGACCCGGCTGAAGTCGACTCCCGCCTCCGGGTCGCGGACGTAGGCGGCCGAGCACTGCTGGGCGAACCGGACCGCCATCGTCGGCGGCGCGATGACGTCGCGGTAGCCCGCCGCCCGCGCGGCGGCGGGGTCGGTGTGGACCGGATCGGTGGCGCCCACGGCGGCGGCGAACGCGGCGATCATCGCGGCATCGACGGCATACGGGCCGCTCGGGGCATAGCTGCGCCCGGCGTAGTCGGGGTTGACGGACATGACGGTCACTCTAGATGAGCCGCCGGCGGTCGGAGTCGGTGGTCGGAGGCGGTCAGGGGAGCGCTGGATGCCCGGACACCCCACCGCGCCGAACCCAGCCGTTCGAGGTATGCGCGGGCCATCGCAGGGACACCGGATACCTCCACCCAGACCGACCCCCACCCGTTCGAGGTATGCGAGCACCACCGCAGGGACACCGGATACCTCCACTCAGGACGGACCCGGGACGGACAGCGAGGAGCCGCCCGGCCACAGGTGTGGCGGGCGGCTCCTCGAGGTCGGTCGGCGGCCTTCGGCCGTCCCTCAGCGGGTCTCGCGGTGCACGGTGTGCCGGCGGTCGCGCGGGCAGTACTTCTTCAGCTCGAGCCGGTCGGGGTCGTTGCGCCGGTTCTTCTTGGTGATGTAGTTGCGCTCCTTGCACTCCGTGCACGCCAGAGTGATCTTCGGGCGGACGTCGGTGGACTTGGCCACGGGGCAACCTGCGCTTTCGGGTGATGCGGGAAGGATGGAACTCGACAGGACAGCGTACGCGACCCCGGGTTCATTCCCGAAATCACGACCGGTAGCGGGGGCGGGGCTCGATCCCGCGACCTCACGATTATGAGTCGTGCGCTCTAACCAGCTGAGCTACCCCGCCGAGGGTCCGGCTCCGACGGCTCGCACCGTCCGGCTCCGGTCCGGAGCCCCAATAGGGAATCGAACCCTAGACCTTTTCCTTACCATGGAAACGCTCTGCCGACTGAGCTATTGGGGCCTGCGGCCGACCGGTGCGCGCACTGGTCCGGACCGCTCGGAGAGACTACACGGTCGGGCCGGATGCGCGGAAATCGCCCGGCCCTCGACGCGCCGGCCGCGGGAAGCCGGCCAGCGCGCCCCGCATCCGCCGAGATGCCGGACCCACCCGCCCCGCCCTGCATGAGACTGTCCAAATGGGTCGGATCCATGCAGGCCGACCAACCGACCACCGACCCCACCCTGCATGAGACTGTCCAAATGGGTCGGATTCATGCAGGCCGACCAACCCGACCACCGACCCCACCCTGCATGAGACTGTCCAAATGGGTCGGATTCAGGCAGGGGTGGGCGGGTTCAGGCGGGGGCGTCGGTGACGCGGACGACGGTCCGGCCCTGGACGGAGCCGGCGACGATCTCCCGGCACACCCGGGGCAGCTCGTCGAACCCGACCGTGTGGCCGATCTCGTCGAGGTGGGCCGGCTTGAGATCGGTCGCCATCCGCTGCCACAGGTCGCAGCGCACGGCGTCGTCGAACCACCCGGAGTTGATGCCGAGGAGGTTCACGCCGCGCAGGATGAACGGCATGACGGTCAGGCTGACCCGCACGCCGCCGGCGTTGCCGTAGCTCGCGATGCCGGCGCCCCGCTGCATCGTGCTCGCGAGCCAGGCGAGCGTCTGGCCGCCGACCGAGTCCATGGCACCGGCCCAGGTCGCCGGCCCGAGGGCACGGACGGCGTCGGTGTCGGGCCGGCCCTCGACGGTCGTCGCGCCGTAGCGGCGCAGGGTCTCGTGGGCGCCGACCGTGCCGGTGAAGGCCGTCACCTCGTAGCCGAGGCCGGCCAGCATCGACACCGCGAGGGCGCCGACGCCGCCGCTCGCGCCGGTGACGGCGACCGGGCCGCTGCCCGGGGCGAGCCCGTTGCGCTCCAGCTGGTGGATGCCGAGGGCTGCGGTCACGCCGGCCGTCCCGAGGGCCATGGACTCCCAGAGGCTGAGCCCCTCCGGCACCGCGACGGCCCACGACGCGGGCACCCGGAGGTACTCGGCATACCCCCCGTCGTGCTTCTCCGACAGGTCGAAGCCGGTGACGACGACCCGGTCCCCGACCGCATGGCCGCCGGCCGCCTCGACGACGACACCGGCCGCGTCGATGCCGCCGACGAGCGGGTAGGTGCGGGCGATGGGGGCGGTGCCGGTCGCGGCGAGACCGTCCTTGTAGTTGACGCTCGAGTGCGTCACCCGGACGAGCAGGTCTCCGCCGCCGAGGCCCGCGACGGGGACCTGGGCGAAGCGCGCGGCGACCGTGTCGCCGTCCTCGTGGAGCTGGTATGCCTGCGCGGTGTCCGGGACGCTCATGGTGGTTACCTTGGCACATGAGCGCTGCTGGCGAGCCGGCCCACCCGGACGTTCCGACGCGGGCGGACTTCCCCCTCGAGCGGCCGATGACGACGCGGTGGACGGACAACGACATGTTCGGACACCTCAACAACACGGTCCACTACGCGCTCTTCGACACCGCGATCAACGCCTGGCTCACCGAGGTGGCGGGAGCCGACCCGATGACCGACCCCGCCGTGCCCCTCGTCGTCGAGTCCGGCTGTCGCTACCTGGCCGAGCTGGCCTACCCCTCCCCCCTCGTCGTCGGCATCGCCGTCGAGCGGCTGGGCACCTCGAGCGTGGTCTACCGGCTCGGCCTGTATGCCGCGTCGCTGGGTCCGGCGGAGCCCGTCGCGGCCGTCGGGCACTGGGTCCACGTCTACGTCGACCGCGAGACCCGGCGCCCCGTGCCCGTCCCGGCCGCTGCCCGGGCCGCCCACGAGGCGGTCCGCAGCGGCGGGAGGCGGCCCGACGACCCGCGCTGAGACGGTGCCTCGGCCGCCTCAGTGACCCAGGCGCCTCAGTGACCCCAGGTGTCGAGGCCGCGCTCGAGGGCGGTGATGATCTTCGGCCGCAGCTCGCTGCCGGAGATGACCTCGTCGACCGAGCCGACCGTGACGGCACGGTGGATGTTGTGCACCTGGTCGAACTCGGTGGCCACCTCGACGAGCTTCTCGCTGCGCACGTCGCGACGAGCCTGCTCGAGCCGGGTCGCGAGGGCGGCCCGCTCCGCACCGCTCGCCTCGGCGACCTGCCGCTCCAGCTCGACGACCCGCGGGTCCTTGGCGGTGCGGGCGTCGACATCGCGGGAGAAGACGACGGCCGCGGCGGGCGCCCCGCCGATGACCGAGGCGAACGACCCCTCGACGGCGAGCACGGTCATCCGCGGGTTGAGCGCCTTGGAGAAGACGACGAACGCGCCGCCGTGGTAGCGGGACACGACGCAGAAGACGATCGGGCCGGTGAAGTTGACGATGGCCCGGCCGATCTCGGCGCCGTACTCGAGCTGGAGGCTCCGCATCGACTCCGGTGACCCGTCGAATCCCGACAGGTTGGCGATGACGACGACCGGACGGTTGCCGCTCGCCGCGTTGATCGCCCGGGCGGTCTTCTTCGAGGAGCGGGGGAACAGGGTGCCGGACGTGTAGACGTCGGGTCCGTCGGTGGGCGGGAACCCGCGCCGAGCGACGGACTTCGACTCGATGCCGACGAGGCATACCGGGATGCCGCCGAGGTGGGCGTCGTAGACGACCGACGTCTCCGCGTCGGCCATCCCGGCCCACCGCTCGAGGGTCGGGTGGTCCTGGTCGGAGATCGCGGCCATGACCGTGCGGATGTCGAAGGCCTTCTTGCGGTCCGGGTTGGTCTCGGCGGAGAAGATGTCGCCGACCGACGTGAAGCCCGAGTCCGCGGGGTCGTGGGGGTATGCCGTGACGTCGCGGTCCGTGGGATCGGTCGTCCTCGCCCGGCGCGGCCCGGACTCCCCCGGGACGACGTAGGTGTGGTCGTAGTGCTGCATGAGGATGCCCAGTGCGCCCGCGAGGTCCGGTGCCCAGTACTGCGCCTGGCCGTTGGGACCCATGACGCGGTCGTAGCCGCCGATGCCGAAGTTGTCCTCGGCCGACACGCTGCCGGCGAAGTCGAGGGTCTGCTTGCCGGTGAGCACCATGGCGCTGTCGGGCGTCATGACGAGGATGCCCTTGGTATGCATGAGCATCGTCGCCTCGGCGTTCCAGTAGGGCTGGGCGCCGACGTTGATCCCGGCGACGACGATGTTGATCTCGCCGCCGGCCTGGGTGAACTCCACGATCCGCTTGAGGGCCCTGGCGACCCAGTCCATGTTCTCCGTGCCGGAGTCCATGGAGATCCGGGCCCCGGCCGAGACGGCGAACCACTCGACGGGCACGCCCATCGACTCGGCGAGGTCGAGGGCGGCGATGATCCGCGAGCACTCGCCCTCCGACACGGCGCCGAGGGCGCGCAGCGGGTCGCCGCAGAGGAGGACCCGGGTGACGCCCTCGGGGTAGAGGCGGGTCGGCGTCGAGATGACCCCGGCGATGATCCCGGCCTTGTTGTTGCCGTAGGGCCGCTCGACGGGGACGAGGGCACCGGTGTCGTCGAGGTCGTACTCCGTCGCGGTGCCGCCGTTGCCGGCGATCATGGCCTGGAGCTCGTAGGGGTAGACGACGCCGCGGCGGCGCGCCCGGACCACCTTCTGGGCGTAGTCGTCGAGGGGCCGCAGCCGCTCGGTGGGCCGGCCCTGCAGTGAGGTGACGACCCCGGACCCCGGCTGGTAGTGGAACCGGGCCGCCATCGGCACCTCGGTGCCGTCGGGCATCGCGATCGTGCCGTCGACGAGCACCTCCTCGATGCCCGCCCCGGCGGTGAGCGGGGCGATCCGGTCCTTGAGGGCGGTCAGCTGCTCGACGTCGGCGTCGATGGCGGGCCAGATGTGGATCCACACGTAGTTCATGTCGAGGCGGGCCCGCGCGGACCCGCTCGCGGCCCGGGCGCGACGGATCGCCTCGAGGCAGTTGGCGATGGCCCGCTCGGCGTGCGGCAGCCCGACGACCCGGCCGTCCTCGTCGCGCTCGACGACGAGCTGGCGGACCTGGGCGAGCGCGATGAGGCGCTGGTCGGCCTCGTTGCCGGGGGCGACGGCCCGGTAGAGGAGGACGTCCTCGGGCGCCGGGAGCCGGGTCAGGTCGAACTCGCGGAGCCGCCAGAGGTTGAGCCGGCGGCCCACCATGGGGTGGACACCGCGGACGAGGGTGTCCTCGGCCATCGACCCGTCGGCCTGCGGACGGAAGGTGAAGTAGCCCACCGGCCGGCCTCCGCCCGGGCAGGCGGCGATCGCGACCCGGCGCACCTCGTGGGGGAAGCCGAGTCCGGCGAGCCGCTCGCCGAGCGCCGCGGCCGCCTCGTCGGGGGAGTCCGGGGCGTCGGGCCAGGCGAGGTAGAGGTCGGCGACCCCGTGGTAGCCGGGCGGGGCGGTCGCGAGCTGGGCCGTGACGGCGGCGACGAGCGGGCTGCCCTCGGCGAGCTCCTCGACCCGGCCGATCGTCGTGACGAGGTGGGTCTCGCGGTCGTCGAGGGTGTAGTCGGCCACGGCGAACGGCCGGCCGTCGACCGTCTCCTCGCGCAGGCCGCGCAGGGAGTGCTCGCGGTAGTGGCGCTTGACGAGGACGGCGAGCATCGGCTCGTCGGCGGGCAGCTCGGGCCCGTCGAGCCGCTCGGCGAGGAACCGGACGATCTGCTCGGGGATGGCCGCGAGGGTGTCGATGCGGGCGTCGCGGTCGGGACCGGACGGCATACCGGCGATCGTCACGAGCTCGTCCCGCACCCCGCCGAGGACGCTGCGGCGCTCGGCGTCGACGAGCGGCTGGTCGAACCAGGCGAACCGCACGCTGCGCGCCAGGTCGCCGACGACGGGGAAGCGCAGCTGGGTCGCCCGGACCAGCCGGCCGAGGACGTCGCGGGCCTGCGCGTCGAGGGGCGGCTGCGGGACCGGCTCGGTGAGCCAGCGCTGGAGCAGGGCCGCGACGAGCGCGACGTCGGGGGCCGAGCGCTGCTGGGCGAGGAAGATCCGGAAGACCGCCTGCTCCAGCCGGGGGGTCCGGTCGAGGTCGGTGACGCCGTAGTGCCGCAGGACCCGGACCAGCTTGGCCCGGAAGTCCTCCGGCAGCGCCCCCCGCTCGGGGTCGAAGCTCTGCAGGTAGGTGTGGAAGTGCTCGCGGGGGCTGTGGACGCGGTTCTCCAGGTGGAGGTCGGCGCCGACGGGCCGGTTGCGCGACAGCTCGGCGAAGTCGGCGAAGACCTCGACGAGCGCGAGCTCCTCGGCGAGCGGCGAGCGGCCCTCGGCGACCAGCTCGTCCCGCTCGGTGAGGTAGGCCTGCAGGGTCCGGCCCTCGTCGCGCGGGTCGACGTCGTAGCCGAGGAGCATCCCGGACAGGTCGGTGCGGTGCCGGGAGGCACGCCCGGCGAGCGCGAGCGGGAGGGTGCCGCCGTCGGGCAGGTCGAGGTCGACCTGCTCCGCCGGGGCGGCGGCGGCCGCCTCCTCCTCGCCGTCGCCGACGGGCTCGAGGCGCACGAGCGGGGCACCGGTCTCGACCTGGCTGCCGGTCGAGACGAGGAGCTCCTTGACCCGGGCCGCGAACGGTGCGGGCAGGACGGTCTCCATCTTCATCGACTCGAGGACGAGGACGGGGGCGCCCGCCGCGACCTCGTCGCCGACCGCGAGCGGGGTCGCGACGACGAGGGCCGGCGCGGGCGAGC
This sequence comes from Nostocoides sp., assembly GCA_039812405.1. Classification (GTDB taxonomy): domain Bacteria; phylum Actinomycetota; class Actinomycetes; order Actinomycetales; family Dermatophilaceae; genus Nostocoides. The sequence continues at coordinate 10,414 of JBDIAL010000024.1, read as the reverse complement.
GCAGCACCCCGCCCTCGTCGAGGCTCACCCGGTGGGTCACGCCGTCGACCTCGACGAGCTGGACCGGCCCGTGGCTCGCCGTGACGAGACGATGGGTGCGCCCGGCGACCGTGATGCGGCTGGTGTACTCGTCGATCCGGTCCAGGTCGGCGTCGACGGTCCGCTCGGTCGACCCGCTCGCGATGACGACGCGGAAGCGCTGCGGTCCGACCCGGGAGACGGTGACCTTGTATGCCGTGCCGCGGAGCTTGACGTCGACGGCCCGGCCCGTGCGGTGCTGGACCTGGGGGCGGCCACCTCGCGCGGTCTCGATGAGCCGGGTCCGCTCGACCGCCTCCTCGATCTCGTAGGCCTCGATGCCCGCCGCGACGAGCGCGACGCCGGAGTGACGGTGGGTCACGAGCCGGCCCTGGGCGCGCACCCGGTCGATCCACCCGGTGTCGGCGCTGCCGTCGACGACCTCGGGCGCGTCGAGGAGGTCGAGGACGAAGCTCTTGTTCGTCGCGCCCCCCTCGATGACGACCGTCGTCTCCGACATCGCGCGCCGCAGCCGCGCGAGGGCCTCGTCGCGGTCGCTGCCGAAGGCGATGATCTTGGCGATCATCGAGTCGAAGTCCGCCGGGATCGAGTCCCCCTCGCCGACGCCGGTGTCGACCCGGATGCCCGGGCCCGAGGGCAGGTCGAGGAGGGTGATGCGGCCGGGGGACGGCGCGAAGTCGCGGTCGGGGTCCTCGGCGTTGAGCCGCGCCTCGACGGCGTGGCCGATCTCGACGGGCTTGGCCCCCTCGAGCCGGCCGCCGGACGCGACGTGGATCTGGAGCTTGACGAGGTCGGTGTCGGTCGTCACCTCGGTGATGGGGTGCTCGACCTGGAGGCGGGTGTTGACCTCGAGGAAGGCGAAGAAGCGCTCCTGCGGGTGGTAGAGGAACTCCACGGTGCCGGCCCCCGCATACCCGACCGCGAGGGCGAGCCGCTCGGCGCTGGCCTTCAGCTCGGCCGCCTGCTCGGGACCCATGACGGGCGAGGAGGACTCCTCGATGACCTTCTGGTTGCGACGCTGGACCGAGCAGTCGCGCACGCCGATGGCCCAGGCCGTGCCCTGCCCGTCGGCGATGACCTGCACCTCGACGTGGCGCGCCCCGGTCACGAGCCGCTCGAGGAACACGACGCCCGAGCCGAACGCCCGAGCCGCCTCGTCGCGGGTCCGCTCGTAGGCCTCGGTGAGGTCGGCGTCGGAGGCGACCATGCGGATGCCGCGCCCGCCCCCGCCGGCCGTCGCCTTGAGCATGAGGGGGTAGCCGATGTCGGCGGCGGCCGCCTTCGCCTCCTCGAGCGTGTCGACGCCGCCCCGGCTCCACGGGGCGACCGGCACGCCGACCTCCTCGGCGATGAGCTTGGAGCCGATCTTGTCGCCGAGCCGGCGCATCGCCTCGGGGCTCGGCCCGATGAAGGTCACCCCGATCCGCTCGCACAGCTCGGCGAAGCTCGGGTCCTCCGCGACGAATCCCCAGCCCACCCACGCCGCGTCGGCGCCCGTGGCGCGGAGCGCCTCCTCGAGGACGGCGTAGTCGAGGTAGGGCCGGTTCGCCGCCGGCCCGAGGTCGTATGCGAGGTCGGCCTCGCGGACGAACATCGCCCGGCGCTCGCCCTCGGTGTGGAGCGCCACCGTCTCGATCCGGTGCCCCTCGGGGCCGGCCGCGGCGTTGAGGTCGCGGACCGCGTGGATGAGCCGCATGGCGGCCTCGCCCCGGTTGACGATGGCAATGCGCGAGAACATCGAGTGTCTACCTCCGACGGCGTCGAGGACGGACGAGGCCCGGGGTGCGGGCGTCAGGGGTCACCCTGCCACCTATGGGTCGGACTCGCGAGTAGCGACCACACCGTTCGGCGGGGGGTGTCGCGGGCCTCGGCACCTGGACCGACCGCGCGTCACAGGGACCGGACAGCGGGGGTGGATAACGTCACGGCATGGGCGACGTGCTGGCCGGGACATCGTGGACGGTCGTCGAGCTGCGTGGCGAGCCGACGCGGGCTCCCCGGCCGCGGGTGGCGTTCGGCGAGGACGGCCGCGTCGGCGGGACGACGGGCCTCAACCGCCTCGTCGGCACCTATGCCGTCGACGCCGACGGGCTGCTGGCGATCAGGGGGGCGACGACCCTCATGGCCGGTCCGGAGCCCGCGATGAGCCAGGAGTCGGCGTTCCTCGCCGTGATCGCGACGCCGGTCCCCGTCACCCGGACGGCCGACCGGCTCGAGCTGGCCGGCCCCGACGGCTCGGTCGGGGCCGTCCTCGTCCCCGCGGTCGACGAGGACGTCCTCGTCTAGCGGTCCTCATCGGCGCGGTGGCCGGTGGAGGTATTCGATGCCCCGGCGGTAGTCCTCGCATACCTCGAACCGCCGGGGCGCCGGCGATCCTGTCTCACGCCGGGGAGGGCACCGCCGAGTGCTCGGGCCGGGCCTCGCGGCGGCGGTACTCGCGGACCGGACGGTACCGGTCGTAGAGCGTCGTGATAAGGGTGATGAGCAGGAGGAAGAACAGCGCGTGGCTGAGCCGGAACCCGCCGTGGAACAGGCTGGCCACGACGACGATCGCCTCGTTGACGACGAGCTGGGCGACGAACTGGAGGACGAACCGGTCGATCGTGTGACCGCGCCGGACGAAGAAGAGGCCGGCGGCGGCGTTGATGACGACGATGCCGACGACCCAGCCCGCCACGACCTTCGGGGGCTCGGTGACGCCGGGCAGGATCTGGGCGAAGATGACGCACGTGAGGGTCGTGAGGACGACCTTCTCCACGAGATTCCAGTCCCACATCCGCCAGTCGCGCGCCCGCCAGGCGCTGCGCTGACGGGCACTGGCCAGCGTCGCCGGCATCGGCGGCGCGGCGATCTGCAGCCGCCAGTCCCCGGGAGGCAGCCGGTAGGTGATGGCCCACCAGGCGATGGCGACGATCGCGAGGATGCCGACGACCATGACCCAGATGATCCACGGGTGGGCCGCCATCTCGTCGGTCATGTCCTTCTGGGCGACGTGGATCCACCACTCCTGCGGGAGCTTGACGAACACCCAGATGAACGCGGCGATCCCGATGACGAGCCGCTTCGGCATCCGGTGCGGGTCCCAGCGCAGCCGGACCGCCTCGTAGGCGATGAAGAAGTACTCGAACGTGTTGGGGAAGATGAGCAGGATCCAGCGGTAGGACGAGGGGTCGGCGATGTCGTGGGCGATCTCGAAGATCGTCACGCCGACGAGCCGGTAGATCCAGAGGAACTGGGCCGTCGCGAGGGCGGTGAGGTTCGTCCAGTTCCGCATGGTCGCCAGGTAGGCGATCGACAGGTAGAAGACGTCGAGCGCCTTGTCGTACCCCTGGTAGGCGTTCTCGATCCGGGTCCAGAAGTCGTGCGAGAGGAAGGTCTGGAAGATCGTCTGGTCGTAGCCGTCGACGACGAGGCACACGAGGATCGCCGGGAGCGGCCACCGCGGGATGAGCAGCGGGACGAAGAGCCGCAGGCCCACGATGACGGCGATCACGGCGACATCGGCCGAGGTAGCGTGACTCATGGGCGCCATCATGCCCGGGTATGCGGGTCCGCCGGGTCACCCGGCGCCGAAACCCCACCCCGCGCCCCGCCCGGCCGACGGGGGCGGGCGCCCAGAGCAGGATCAGAGCAGGGAGCCGAGCGCCAGGCCGAGCGCGGCGGCCACGAGGCTGCCGACGAGGGTGACCGACGCATAGGTCACGCCGGCGCTCGTCCCCTCGGCCAGGCCCAGGCGCAGGCTCTCGACGGACGCGGTGCTGAACGTCGTGTACCCGCCGCAGAACCCGGTCCCGAGGACGGCCTTCACGGCGCGGGCGGGGTCCCCGCCGGCTCCGTAGAGGACCCAGCCGGTCAGCACCCCGAGGAGGAGCGACCCGGTCACGTTGATGAGCAGCGTCCCGAGCGGCACCCGGAACGGGTTGTGCCGGGCGACCACCGCGTCGACGACGAACCGGGTCGCGGCCCCGATCCCGCCCGCGACGGCGAGGAGCAGCATCGTCATCGTGACCTCCTGCGGCCCGCGAGACGCGTCGCGAGGAGGTAGCCCAGGGCCGCGGCGAGGACCCCGAGCACGACGCTGGCGACGGCATACAGGATCCCCAGGACGTGCGGGGCGTCCTTGGTCAGCCCGGTGGCCTCGACGGCGAAGGTGCTGTAGGTCGTGTAGCCGCCGAGGAACCCGGTGCCCACGGTGAGCCGCACCCGGCGCCGCCACCCGCGGTCCGGGCCGGTGCGCGCGAGGACCTCCAGGAGCAGGCCGAGGACGAAGGCCCCCGTCACGTTGATGCCGAACGTCGCCCACGGCCAGCCCCCGGGGCTCGAGGGGACGGCGTTCTCGATGACGGCCCGGGTGGACGTCCCGACCGCGCCACCGAGGGTGATGAGGCCGAGCAGGACCGGGTCGTGGTGGGCGGGCCGGACCCGGGTCCGGACCAACCGCTGGTCGGGGGCGACGTCCCCCTCGTTCGTCGTCATCGCCTCACTCCCACGGCGCCCGGTCGTCCCAGTCGACGACCTCGAGCGGCACGACGAGCACCGGCCGGTGCTGGCGGTGCGAGAGCTGCACCGGCACCGACCCGTTGACGAAGTCGCTGATCCGGTGGTGCTTCCCGACGTGGGTGCCGACGACGAAGGCCGACGCGTCGACCGCTCGCGCCAGGTGGGTCAGGGCCCGGTCGACCCGGCCGGCGAGGTAGCGCAGCTCCCAGCGGACGCCCTGGCCCTCCATGACGGCGGCCACCTGGCGCCGGAGCAGCTCCTCGGTCTCCTCCCACGTGTCGCCCGCGGAGTCGGGGTCGATGGGGGCGTGGCGCACGGTGCCGTCGGGGAGCTCCTCCTGGGTGAACCGGTCGGTGTCGACGTAGGCGAAGTAGATCGCCGGGGCGCCGGTCGCCCGGGCCAGGCTGGCCGCCGTGACGGCGACGAGCGACGGCTGGTCGGGCAGGAGGGAGACGACGAGGGGGTGCCCGGCGAAGTCGGTGAGGCGCGAGGGATGGGGTTGCGGTGGAACACGTGGCGGTGCCATCGGCCGGTCCTTCGCGGGGTCGTGGACGGGCACTCGAACCTGCCCGTCCGGGGGACGGAGCAGGAGCCATCAGCCGGTGGTCGGCGGTTCGGACGCGCAGGGCGCCCCGGCGGGATCCATCGCCGGCTCCACGATATCGGTGATCCGCGGCGAGGTAGGCGGCGACCACCTGACGGTCCGCACTGCGGGACCGCCGTTGGCTCAATCATCGTATGATGGTTAGCCTTACCTAATAGTCCAACGACCGCATCGCATGTCGTCTCCCGAGGATCCCATGACCACCCCGCCCCGCGTCCCCCGACGGCGCGTCCTCACCGCTGCCCTCCTCGGCCTCGCCGCCGCGACGGCCACCGCCGCGTGCGGCGCCGCCCCGGCCAGCCCGGCGGCGGCCGCCGGGACACGCACCGTGGAGAACATCGACGGCAGCACGGTCCGGGTCCCCGCCGCCCCGCGCCGGATCGTCACCCTCAGCGAGCCGGCGACCGACGGCGTCCTCGCGCTCGGCCTCACCCCGGTCGGGGTCGTCTCCGGCCGCGGGCAGAGCGGGGTGTCCGGCTACCTGGCGGACCGGGCCGCGGGCATCCCGATCCTCGGTGGCATCGCCCAGCCCAACTACGAGGCGATCGGCAAGGCCAAGCCGGACCTCATCCTCGTCGACGGCACGAGCATCAACAACAACGCCCAGGCCATCGAGACGCTGCGCCACATCGCGCCGACCGTCTACACCGGGTATGCGGGGGGAGACTGGCGCACGAACTTCCGGCTCGCCGCCGCCGCCGTCGGGAGGGCGGCGGACGGCACGAAGGTCCTCGCGGACTACGACGCGCACGTCCGGCGGGTCGCGACCCGGCTGCGGGCCGAGGGCTTCGACAAGGACACCTTCTCCATCGTCCGCTGGCAGGGCAGCTCGGCCGCCCTCGTGCTCCTCGAGCTGCCGCCGGGCCAGGCCCTCACCGACCTCGGCCTCAAGCGCCCGGCGGGCCAGGACCACCGGGGCCGGGGTCACTCGGAGCCGGTCTCCCTGGAGAACCTCGACCGGATCGACGCCGACTACATGTTCTTCGGCACCCTCGGCGGGTCCTCCGTCAGCAACCCGCAGGCCGGCGGCTCAGCCGACGTGGCCGCCTCGAGGAAGGCCCTCCGACAGGCGGCGAGGACGCCCGGCTTCGTCGAGCTCACGGCATACCGGAAGGGCCACATCCTGCCCGTCGACGGCTCGCTGTGGACCTCGACCGGCGGACCCATCCTCATGAACGACGTCGTCGACGACGTGCAGCACGCCCTGCTCCGATGACCGACCCCCACCACCAGACCCGCACGACGAGGAAGCACTGATGTCCACGGCCCCATCGACGCACCCCGCGACCGAGCGCCGGACCCGGGGCGCCCTGCTGCTCGGGATCTCGCTCGCGATCGTCCTCGCCGCCCTCGGGGCGGCGCTGCCGGCGCGTGCCGCCGACGTCAGGACCTATCCCGGGACCTCCGATCCCGACGTGACCTTCACCGTGCCGACGGTGGTCACGGTCGGCGAGGACATCGTGGTCACCGGCACCGGCTGGGTCACCACCGACCACAGCGCAGGCTCGATCATCGCCGTCAAGCTCGACGACGGCGCCATCTCCACCACCCACCCCGTCACGAACCCCGCCACCGGCGACCCCATCACCAACACCACCGTCGTCGCCGCCGCCCAGGCCGACCACGACGGACGCTGGAGCGCCACCATCCCCTACCCCACCGCCGACAACTCCACCAGCGACCCCGCCTGGAGCCCCGGCCAGACCCACAGCATCCGCCTGCTCACCGGCTCCCTCCTCGCCGGCGACCGCATCCGCACCGAGACCGCATCCTTCACGCTGGAGTCCGACGGGCCCACCGCGACGCCGACGAGCCAGGAACCGACGGCCCCGCCGACGACCACCCCCACGACCGCTCCGACCAGCACCTCGACCACCACGCCCACCTCCCCGACGACCAGCCAGAGCCCCACCGGCCCGACGCCGACGACCACCACCTCCACCACCTCTCCGCCCGCCCCGACGAGCACCGACCCGGGAGCGGTCGCACCGTCGGTCACCACCCAGCCGGCGGACCTCTCCGTCGCCGAGGGCGCCACCGCCCGGTTCACCGCCGCCGCGTCCGGCACCCCCGCCCCGACCGTCCAGTGGCAGTCCTCGCCGGACAGCACCTCGTGGTCGACGGTGGCGGGCGCCACGGGCACGACGCTCGAGCTCGGCACCGTCCGGGCCGCGCAGGACGGCACCCGCTACCGCGCGGTCTTCACCAACGCCGCCGGCTCCGCCACGACCGACGCCGCCACGCTCACCGTCTCGGGCGCGGGCACGACGACCCACACCGGCACGTCGGACCCCGACGTGACCTTCACGCTGCCCGACTCCGTGACGGTCGGCGAGGACATCGTGGTCACCGGCACCGGCTGGGTCACCACCGACCACAGCGCCGGCTCGATCATCGCCGTCAAGCTCGACGACGGCGCCATCTCCACCACCCACCCCGTCACGAACCCCGCCACCGGCGACCCCATCACCAACACCACCGTCGTCGCCGCCGCCCAGGCCGACCACGACGGACGCTGGAGCGCCACCATCCCCTACCCCACCGCCGACAACTCCACCAGCGACCCCGCCTGGAGCCCCGGCCAGACCCACAGCATCCGCCTGCTCACCGGCTCCCTCCTCGCCGGCGACCGCATCCGCACCGAGACCGCATCCTTCACGCTCGCCGCGGCCGGCGCCCCGGGCTGCGACGCGGGAGAGGTGACCGTCTCGCACACGACGGGCGACCAGACGGCGACGACCTGCATCACGCGGGACGTGACGACCGGGGCGGGCCGGACCATCGCGCTGAGCGGTCACGGCTGGCTCACGACCGACGGCCGCTCCGGGGCGACCGTCGTCGTCAAGCTGACGAGCCGGACCTCCCCCACGGGCACGGACTTCCAGTTCGTCCACACCGGCGCGGCGGGCGACGCGATCCTCACCCACCCGGTCAACGGCCAGCAGGACCCCACGATCTGGGCCGTCGTCGCCGCGGACGTCCACGGCGACTTCACCGTGCGCGTCCCGGTGCCGCAGTCGTCCAACGTCCCGGCGACGGTCCGCGCGAGCGACGGGGCGCTCGCCGCCGGCCACAAGCTCGTCGTCCACCTCCAGTCGGGGCTCGCCACGACCGACACCCCGCACTCGGTGGACTCCGCGCCGCTCGTCGTCGACGGCACGGCATACCCCGGGGACGAGGACGGGGACACGACGGCCTGCACCGCCTCCGGCCCGGCGCAGGCCCACCTCGTCACGCCCGCCGGCCAGTCGGAGAACCCGACGACCGGCCCGGTCGTCGGATACGGCGAGACGATCGAGCTGGCGGGCACGGGATGGTGCGGCTCCGACCCGGCCACGGGCGGCTCGAGCATCGCGGTGAAGATCGACGACGGCGCCTACAGCCGGCGCGGCGGCGAGCTGGTCAACGCCAACCCGCAGGTGTGGCAGATCATCGAGGTGGACTCCGCAGACGGGTCGTTCGACGTGCGGATCACCCTGCCGAGCAAGGGATCCGTGACCGGTGGCAGCACTCCGGCCATGCCCGAGGGGGCGCACACGCTGCGGCTGCTCACCGGCTCGCTCAAGGCCGGTGACACGATCCGCACCCTCGAGACCGGGCCGTTCACGATCGGCGCCTACCAGCCCAATGGGCTGCCCGACGTCGTCGAGGCGCACGAGGACCTCACCCGGGCGACCGCGCACGGCGTGACGGCGACGCTGGGCAGGAAGGCCGTGACCGTGCGCGTCCCGGGCGCCCGGCGGGGCGACTGGATGTTCCTCACGGCATACACGAGCTCCGGCTCGGTGCGCTACCCGTGGGGCGACCGGTGGTTCCGGGCCGACGCCACGGGCCGGGTCGTCGCCTCGCTCTCGGGCGCCAGCCTGCCGACGGGCACCGTCAAGCTGGCGGTCCAGGCGCCGGACTCCCGCGTCCTCGGCTGGGACTCCCTCACCGTCCGGGGCCCCTCCTCGACCACGAGGCCCCACCCGTCGTCCGGCGGGAGGCACACCTCCGGCTCGAGCACTCCGACGACGTCGCGCGCCACGACGACCACGACCGCCGGCGTGACCGTGCCGGCCGCGGCCTCCTCGTCGACGGCCCCGACCCGCAAGCCCGACGCGCCCTTCCCGACCGGCGACCGGCTCACCGCCGGCAACGCCCATGGCGTGACCGGCACCCAGCACGGCACGGTCGTCACCCTCACCCTGCCGAAGCGCGTCGCGCCCGGCTCGTGGGTCTACCTCTACGTCTACTCCTCGCCGACGGCCGTCGGCTGGGTCCAGACGGACACCGGTCGCCGGGTCACCGTGGATCTCGCCCTCATGGAGGCGGGGATCCACAAGGTCGCCGCGCTCGACGCCGACGGCCATCTCGTCGGGTGGGCCGCGGCGACCGTGTCCGGCGCCGAGACCTCCGCCCTCGCCTCCTCCGACGGGACGCCGATCGCCATGCCGGCGGTCGCCGCGGCGTCGGCCGGACTCGGCACCGCCGACCTCGTCCTCCTCGGGATGGCGGGCGGGGTGCTGTGCGGTGCGGCGGTGACCCTGCTGCTCTTCGGTATGCGACGGCGGGGCGCGGCCCGCTCCGGGGCGTGAGCGGGATGGCCGTGCGTGGAACGACGTCAGCCCGACGAGAGGAACCGACGATGACCGCCCCGACCCCGGGCCGGACCACCGGACGAGCGGCACGCCTCGGCGCCGCCGTGGCGGTCGCCCTCGGCACGCTCCTCGCGACCCCGCTGGCACCCGGCGCCGTCGCCCTCCCACCGGGTGGCGCGGGCCCCAACACCCCCGGGACGAGCTCGGCCGTCTCCCCGACGACGATCACGCGGGGCGGCACGATCCGGTTCACCGTCAGGGGCTTCCCGGCCGGCGAGACGGTCAACGTCAAGATCGACGACGGCGTCGGCTACAGCAACACGACGGTCCAGGGCGGCGGGGTCGTCTACCAGCAGCGGATCTCGCGCAGCGGCACGGTCTCCGGCTCCTTCCCCCTCCCCCGCTTCGTCAAGCCCGGCACGCACTGGCTGCGCTTCCTCGCGAGCCAGGAGTTCACCGACGCCAAGGGCAACCAGGGCGTCAACGGGTTCACCAACCGCAGCCCCACCTTCACCGTCGTCGCGTCGGGCGCCGCGAAGGGCTCCTCCGGGTCGTCAGGGGGCTCGGGCTCCGGCACCGGCTCCGGGTCGTCGGGCGGCTCGGCGGGATCCACGGGCCGGTCCGGCGCCTCGTCCGGTGCCGCGGCGACGCCGTCCGGCTCGGCGACGGCGAGCGCGGGCGCGGTGCTCAC